>NZ_PDYW01000010.1:0-67209 GCF_002743245.1 Sporosarcina sp. P26b | reverse complement strand
TTGCCCACGTGTTACTCACCCGTCCGCCGCTAACTGAAGGAAGCAAGCTTCCAACAGTTCGCTCGACTTGCATGTATTAGGCATGCCGCCAGCGTTCGTCCTGAGCCAGGATCAAACTCTCCATAATACTGACCGTCGATTCGCAGCGAATTGCGTCGTCAGTTTCACTCGCTTAGTCGGTCACGTACCTAAGTACGCTCCCTTCTTCGCTCGATCACTTCCTAGCACTTCACTACAACTCAACGCTCAGCGGCATGAAAATTCGATTAGCTCGAGTTTCATTTGCTGGCATCAATTAAGATACTCATTTTGTTTATGTCACTGGCATGCCAGGCACAAACTGTATTTCGTTAACGTTTTGCTGTTCAGTTTTCAAGGTTCGTGTTGCAGTCGCGTTCTTGACTGTTCTATTACTATATCAGGCACTATTTGAACTGTCAACAACTTTAAACATGTTTTTTCAATTTCTTTTTATTTATTATTGAAATCAATGGTTTCAGAGTTTCGAAAGCAGTTGAATAAATAGATAAAACCGCTCCCCTATTGAGTTTGGGAGCGGTTCATTATTATTTGATATAAATGAAATACAAAATGAAAATCACAAATAACCCGTACATAATCGGATGGATCTCTTTTCGTCTGCCGCTTACTAGCATAGTAATTGGATAGAAAACGAAGCCGATCGCGATTCCTGTTGCGATACTATACGTCAACGGCATAGCGATAATCGTAAAGAATGCAGGCACCGCAATTTCAAAACGTGTCCATTCAATATTACCCAATGTCGATACCATCAACACCCCTACGATAATTAAAGCAGGAGCCGTAACTGCAGGCGTGATGACCAGTAGTAAAGGAGAGAAGAATAAGGCTAGCAAGAACAATAAGGCCGTTACAATAGAAGCAAACCCTGTTCTAGCACCTGCTGCGACTCCCGCAGTTGATTCAATATAAGAAGTAGTTGTGGATGTACCCATTATTGCTCCCGTTACTGTCGCCAATGAATCTGCAAGCAATGCATTACCAGCACGTGGAAGACGATCTTCCTTCATCAGACCTGCTTGCGTAGCTACTGCAACTAGCGTTCCTGCAGTATCAAAGAAGTCTACGAAAAGGAATGTGATGACAATAACAAGGAATTGTGTTGTCATCAATGAACCTGGATCATTGATGATTGCGTCGAATGCAGCGCCGAATGTCGGAGCGACCGATGGGATTTTATCTACTACTTTGTGCGGAATGTCTATTAGACTGACCGCCATACCTAAAACAGTTGTCATAATCATACCGTAGAAAATAGCACCTTTGATTTTCCGCACCATCATTATGATCGTGATTACTAACCCGAAGATTGTTAATAAGGTTGGACCAGCTGTTAAATCACCCAAGCCTACCAACGTGTTTTCATCCCCTACAATGATATTTGCATTTTGCAGACCAAGGAACGTAATGAATAAACCTATACCTGCCCCTACCGCAAATTTCAGTTGTGCGGGTATGGCATTGATGATCATCTCGCGTAAACCAGTTAATGAGAGAACGATAAAGATTAATCCGGAGAACAATACGCCAGTCAATCCCGTTTGCCAAGGAATACCATACGTCAATACTACTGTGAAAGCGAAGAATGCATTCAATCCCATTCCCGGCGCCAACCCAATCGGATACCTGGCAATTAAGCCCATAAATAAAGTTCCGACAGCAGCCGCAAGTGCCGTTGCAACGAACACGGCGCCTTTATCCATTCGCATGGAATCAGGTAGGTCGGGTACAACGTCTAAAGATAACATGATCGGATTAACCGCTAAAATATATGCCATGGCTAAAAATGTAGTAATTCCACCGATGATTTCACGACGATAGTTAGTGCCTAGTTTCTCAAACTCAAAATATTTTTTCATGGTGACCTTCCTTACTCTTATTGTGTAAAAAGAGGCATGCGAAATGGATTCGCATGCCTCTTTATTAATTCAAATAGAAAGAACTCTTCTATATATTGAATCGTAGTCGAAACATTTACGGTGTTTCGGTAGAGACTTCTAGGCCATATTCCCAGCGTTATACGATCATATTCTGTTGTTTATCTTATTCCCACTCAATAGTGCCCGGTGGTTTTGCTGTAATGTCATACACTACGCGATTGACTTGGTCAACTTCTGCTGTAATTCGTGTACTGATTTTAGCCAGCACATCAAATGGGATACGAGCCCAGTCAGCTGTCATACCGTCTACAGAATGAACTGCTCTGATTCCGATTGCATAGTCGTACGAACGCTGTTCATTGCGAACACCCACACTACGGATATTCGGTAATACCGCGAAGTACTGCCAGATTGAACGATCTAGGCCAGCTATTGCAATTTCTTCACGCAAAATATAGTCTGCATCGCGAACAATATTGAGCTTATCTTCTGTAATCTCACCAAGTACACGAACTCCAAGTCCTGGACCAGGGAAAGGTTGACGATTAACGATTTCTTCAGGCAAACCAAGCTCTGCTCCAACTGCACGTACTTCATCTTTAAATAATGCACGTAATGGTTCGATTAACTCGAAGTCCATATCTTCAGGCAAACCGCCCACATTATGGTGAGATTTAATAGTTGCTGAAGTTGCAGTACCACTTTCGATAATATCTGCATAGATCGTACCTTGTGCTAAATACTTGATGCCATCCAATTTAGCGGATTCTTCGTCGAATACGTAAATGAATTCATTGCCGATAATTTTACGTTTTTGTTCAGGCTCTGTAATACCTTCAAGCTTCTTCAAGAAACGTTCACGCGCATCCACTTTAATAAAGTTCATGCTGAACTGTTCACTGAAGGTCTTAACGACACTTTCAACTTCGCCTTTACGAAGCAAACCATGATCAACAAAAATACATGTCAATTGATCACCGATTGCACGGTCGATCAGAGCAGCTACTACTGAAGAATCTACGCCGCCACTTAGCGCACAAAGTACTTTACGATCGCCAACCGTTGAACGGATTTTTTCTATTTCAATTTCAATGAAACGATCCATCGTCCAATCGCCCGATGCTTTACAAATTTCAAAAACAAAATTACGTAGGAAATCTTTGCCGTTCTCTGAACGGTGATCTTCTGGATGGAATTGAATCGCATAAACTTGCTGATCATCATTTGAAATTGCTGCAATATTACCAGCAGTGTCTTTTGCAGATGCAATGAAGCCTTCAGGCAATTCCACAACGTTAGAGCTGTGACTTACCCAAACATTTTGTTGCTCTGTTAAACCAGCAAACAATGCAGATGCAGTTTCCACTGTTAACGTCTCTTCTTTATTTTCGCTATTTGTACTCTTTTCTACAGTACCGCCAAAATGATTGACAATTAACTGTGTTCCGTAGCTGATACCCAGCACAGGAATGCCCAATGTGAATATTGCCGGATCGATATCATACGCTTGCTCGTCTCCAACAGATGCTGCACCGCCTGAAAGCACGATACCGACTGGATTCATTTCTTTGATTTCTTCAATAGTTGTTGTATGTGCGTGCAACTCACTATACACACCAAATTCACGAATTGTACGCGTGAAGAGCTGATTATATTTACTGCCGTAATCGAGAACTACAATTTTTTCTTGTCCAGCTAATACAGGAGCGTTTGACAACTGATCCACCTCTTCCAATTTTTTAGTACCATTTCATGACTCAACTACAAAAGACGCGTGAGAAAGTCAACTTTCCACGCGTCTCTTCTATCAAAGAATACAGGTACTACTATTCGATGATAGCTGACGTTCGTTAGTGCAAGATATGTCGAGAGCATTTCTTGCATCATCCGCTACATATTTTACGCATATTTTGTTGAAAAATCAATATGTAGTGCTAATAATTAAATCTTCCCACACTTCATTTAACTTATCCCACTCTTGTGACTTCCAATCATTCCCGTAAATTCCACTTTCATATGCATTAGTTAAGACTTTCATTCGATTTCCACCAAATCGTTCATCTATAAGTACGGCATAATTTGAGAGTGTCATTGCGGTATCTTTTGGTGCGCCGATACGAGCTAATTGTTGCAACAACTGTGTATATTGCTGTTCAAACTTCTCGCGACCGTTTGGCTGCTTTCTAAGCTGTTGTACACGCCATTTCGGTAACCAATTGCTTCTTCGGCTATACAGTACGATACTTGCAATAATAATTAACGCGAGTAGCAGTGCATAAAGCCACCACTGAGAGAACCACCACGTAAGCTTCTGTTTAAACGCATCAAATAACGGGGATTTATTAATCTTCTTTGGAGCAACTTTCTCTTTTTCCACTTCTGGTTTTATAGGCTGTTTGATCTCCTCTTCTTCCGGATCAACACTTGGAATATCAAATTCAATATCTGTCGGATGTGTAAACCCTAATGTCGGCTCAAATGGCATCCAGCCGATTTCAGGAATATAGGCTTCCACCCAGGAATGCGCCTCATCATTTGTTACGCGATAGACATTTTCCCCTGATGCTTCAATCGCCACCTTACCAGGTGCAAACCCTTTTACCCAGCGTGTTGGTATGCCTGCCGACCGAAGCATGACTGCCATAGACGTTGAAAAATTATCACAATAACCTTTTTTTGTATCAAATAAAAATTGATCCACATAATCTTGGTCATCATCTGGCACAGGAACATTTTGCGTATCATAAACAAAACCATTCTTTTTAAAATACTGCTCAACAGCCTTCACTTTGTCGTAGACAGCAGTTTCGTTTTTCGTGATTGATAACGCAAGTTCTTTGACTCGATCAGGGAAACTCTCTGGAAGTTGGACGAAATGACTCATGTCTTCCGCTACCGTCTCATAGTTCACCATTTCGGGTTCTTGTAATTCAGACATGACATATTCCGGTTGTGTAAACTCCAATTCATACTGATTTACTTTCTCTTGAAGTCCCATCAGTAGATACAATCGGTTTGCAGCAACTTCATGCATTAGATGTAACCCTTCTGGTGAAGAAACCTTGTTGGTTCCATACGGGGTAGCCAAAAACGGGAGTGGTTCCGCAAATAACAACATGGCTTTTGACATTTCACTTTTCTCCGGGAGATCAACCAGATCTTCACCTGTAAATAATAGTTCTTTATTGTTTTCTTGGACTTGCTCCCAACCCTTTGACGTATATGTATCTTTCGTTTCGATACGCCAATACTGTCGTTCATCTACGGTTGCTTCAAACACTAATTGATGATCTTGAACGAACGCGCCACCTAGCTGCGAATCGTCAGGGTCATACCCTGCGCTTGCTAGCCCTTTGTCGGAATCATTATCTTCTACTCCACTTAACGATAATAAGTACGGTACAGGATCAGGCCAAGCAGGAGGATGTACTGGTGCATTTTTTGAAAGCAACCCAACAGACACAACAATCAGTAATACCGGCAATGAAAGGAGAAGTAGTCGTTTCGGACGAAGTGACAACGCTCCATCATCCGACAATTTAATCAATGTTAGGTACCCTATGATTAATAAGCCCACAATCATAATTCTGACAATCGAGGAAGTTGCATCATATGGAGTGAACGTATCCAAGATGGAGACAAAAACTACCGTAAAACCGAAAAACATCATCATACTACGTCGAACTTCAATCCAGTGACGAAGTAAATAAGCTATCATCCAAACTAGCGTAAACAATAATAACGTACGAAATAAATTCGATAATTCACCAAGATCTCCTTGGATCAGAAATAGGATGTTCCGCTGTACGTCTGCTACTATTTCGCCTGTCGTCTGTATAGATATCCATAATCGATCAAAATACATATAATGTATAGCCCATAACACATAAAAGATCTGAACCGCGCCACTGATCCACCATGGCAGTCGAAGTAATGCCAATGTGAAAAAAAGCACCAAATAGATAATGAATAAAGAAGGATGTCCAAAATCAGTTAAATCCATAATGGGAATAAACCATTCCCATAGCAATACGGTGCTGAGTGCGTACAAAAAAATAAGCACTTTCCAATCCAATGTTTGTTTCTTCATAGAGTCACCGCCTTATTTAAAGCCGACGAACGATTTGACGGATAGATTAATTTCACAGTAATACCAAGCGTTTTCACTTGCTTAACAATAGGTTCTAGTGTTTTCGCAGCCTTTTCATCTGCCATCATGACAAAGCAAGTTATTGTGGAAGCCTTACGCGTATGCGTCAACAGATTACGAATGAACTCCATGCGAAGATTACCTGTAATAAGCAACAAGGCACCTTCAGATATGGTTTTCTCTACCGGTAACTTAATCTTTTGTATGCCTTCAGATTGAATTTTGGCAAGGTGCACTAAAGCTTGCCGTGTCTGATCGGCGGATTGTATTAATGGAAAAACTTTCGGATGATCACTAGCTGTCATCATGGTCAGCTTGGATTGATTCTGTCTGGCGGATGCAACAATTGATGCAGCAAACTCCACCGCATCTTCAAATGTTTCGGATGTTCCACAATCCAGTACCAATGTATATTGTTCGGATCGCTGTTCGTCAAATTCCTTCGTCATTAATTTCGAAGTACGTGCAAACGACTTCCAATGAATCCAAGACATTCGATCACCTGGCGCATATTCCCTGACGCTCGATGATGTAGTGGCCTCCTTTGCCAGCATATACGCGGAAAGTTGCTGACCACCACTCGTCCCATTCGATCCTGATTCATAGACGATCGTTGTTATACTTGGATAGACCAAAAAAATATCTCGAACGGTAAACACTTTTCTTTTTTGAATCCAATTAAAAAAATCCACTACTTCTATTGTCACTTCCGGCAAAGTATATTCTCCACGTTGAACATTCTTAAGCAAATAGGTGTACTCATACGTCTTTCGAAATCCTAGAAGCGTGATGTTCCGTTCTACTTTTTCGCGTTTAGCGTGCACTCGTTTATCCATAAGAACAACATAAAGTAAAGGGAAGAGTAGTTTCCTTTTTAGAACTACCCGAATGGATACTTGTCCATTTCTCGTAACATGGTGTTGATCGATATGTCGTGCAATAGTTATATCACGTAACGGATAGAAGAAGAGAAGCACGGAGTACGTTACGAAAGGTATTAGCGTGTAGAAAACAAACCAGCTAACGAAACTCCCTTGAAATTTCGCAAAGGCATACGCAGCCGCACCAATGACAATAACACCTGCGAAGCGTCCGAATGATTGCAACTGCTTCATAAAGAAGCCGACCTGCGCATGACCGGAACTTCTAGACGATCAAGAATACGGCTAATGATTGCCTCTGCATCAATTCCTTCGTATTTTGCTTCAGGGCGAAGTATCATTCGATGGATAAATGCGTACGTCACTAAATATTGCACATCGTCCGGCAACACGAACGTCCGTCCTTTTATGAATGCATAGGCCTGACATGCTTTCATTAGTGCCATCGAGCCACGTGGACTCACGCCTAATGAAACTGATTCATGCTGACGAGTGGCATCTGCACAATCCACAATATAAGAAACAATCGTATCGTCTACCGCAACTTCTCGCACATGATGTTGTAATTCAAGTAATTCATCCACTGTTAGAATAGCCTCGATCTCGTCGATTGGCGTTTGCCTTTCTGCTCTTTTTAATAATTCTATCTCTTGTTGCTTCGTCGGATAACCCATCTTTAATTTGAAAATAAAGCGATCTAACTGAGCTTCTGGCAGAGGGTATGTTCCCTCATATTCAATAGGATTTTGTGTCGCCATAACGAAAAATGGTTTCGGTAATTGAATAGTCGTTCCATCTACTGTAATCGAAGCTTCTTCCATTCCTTCTAACAACGCAGCTTGTGTTTTCGGTGATGTCCGATTAATTTCATCCGCCAATATAATGTTTCCTATTAAAGGTCCTGGACGAAATTCGAATTGCATTGTCTGAGGATTGTAAATAGATACGCCCGAAACATCCGACGGCAATAAATCCGGTGTGAATTGAATCCGCTTAAACTGTGCGCCAATTGAGGTAGCCAGCGCTCTTACTAGCATCGTCTTACCGACACCCGGCACATCTTCCAATAACACATGCCCCCCTGCGAGTAAGGCGGTCAAACTTAATTCTGCAATATCCCTTTTTCCCACAATAACTTTTTCTACGTTGTTCAATACCCGTTCGATCCATTGTGCATGCATAGTTGTTCTCCCCCGTCACGAACTGAATCCGCCTTTTATATGTGACTATCATACCTGAAACACATAACTCCGACAAACAGAAAAACTGCCGACCCTTTGTCTTTAAAAAGGTCGGCAGTTTTCATTTCCAAAATTCATCAAATATTGTAATCGGCAAGTGTCGTTTATGGGCTGATTTCAAATAATGTCCTTCTATTTGCTTGCGCGCTTCATCTGACACTTCTTTGCCTTCGAGGTAATCATCAATTTCATCGTATGATACACCTAATGCCACTTCGTCCGGAATCGCAGGTTTATTACCTTCTAGATCGGCTGTAGGGATTTTATTGTATAAATGCGGAGGACATTCTAGCGCCTCCAATAATTGTTTCCCTTGGCGCTTATTCAAACGGTAGATCGGCATAAGATCAGCTGCCCCGTCACCAAATTTCGTGTAGAAACCAGTAATAGCTTCTGCAGCGTGATCCGAACCAAGAACGACGGCGTGATGAACAGCAGCTACGGAATATTGTACCTTCATACGTTCACGCGCTTTTTCATTTCCTTTATCAAAATCCGTAATATGAATACCAGCATTAATCATAGTTCGTTCACTGGCATCTACAGCATCTTTAATATCGACTGAATAGACAACAGACGGTCTGATGAAATGCAATGCATCTTGACAGTCGTCTTCGTCAAATTGCACACCGTACGGTAAACGGATCGCATAAAAGCGGTACTTTTCTTCTCCCGCTTCTTCATTCAACTCATCAATCGCCATTTGCGCCAGCTTTCCAACTAATGTGGAGTCTTGGCCACCGGAAATACCGAGGGTGAATCCCAGTAGAAATGTATTCTTTTTCAAATACGCCTTCATGAAATCAATGGAAGTCCGGATCTCTTGCTGCGGGTCGATTTCCGGCTTCACACGTAATGTCTGGATAATTTCTTGCTGCAATGTCAACGCTTCCACTTCCTTTTTATTGTTTTGTATAATTTTCGACCATTTCATGCACTTCTTCAATATTCCGTCTTTTATTGTCCCAACACTTTTGACTAAGATCAACAGGATACTCTTCAGGATTTAATGATCGTTTATATTCTTCCCAAAGTAGAGAAAGGTTTTGTTGTGCATATTCTCGAATTTCATAGACAGAAGGGTTTTTATAAATAACTTCTCCATCCTGAATAACTTTCTCATGTAAGTTTACGGCTTCAAAATTCGTTACAAACTTCGAGATGAACGTATGAACAGGATGGAACATTTTGATACGTTCTTCCTTTGTTGGATCCTCGTCGTGCATCGTAATATAGTCGCCTTCCGCTTTACCATTTTCAAGATCAATGATTCGGTACAGTTTTTTACGTCCAGGTGTTGTTACTTTTTCTACGTTTGCTGAGATTTTAATCGTATCCTCCATCTCGCCATCGCTCGTTTCAATAGAAACAATTTTATAGACTGCTCCGAGTGCCGGCTGATCGTATGCCGTAATTAACTTCGTACCGATACCCCAAATGTCTACTTGTGCTCCTTGTGCTTTCAAGTTCAAAATTGTGTACTCGTCCAAATCATTGGATACAACAATTTTCGCGTCCGGGAAACCTGCTTCATCCAACATACGGCGAGTTTCTTTTGACAAGAATGCAATATCACCGCTGTCTAGTCGCACTCCGATGAAGTTAATGCTGTCACCAAGCTCTTTTGCTACTTTAATAGCTGTCGGAACACCAATTTTTAATGTATTATACGTATCCACCAAGAATACGCAGTCTTTATGACGCTCTGCATAGACTTTAAATGCCGTGTACTCATCTTTATAAGCTTGGACAAACGAATGCGCATGTGTACCTGAAACATCCAATCCAAATAATTTTCCTGCACGGACGTTACTCGTAGATTCTACACCGCCAATAACAGCTGCCCGGGCGCCCCAAACTGCGGCATCCATTTCATGTGCACGTCGGCTACCGAACTCCATCACGATATCATCTTTCACTACTTGCTTGATACGGCTCGCTTTAGTGCTGATCAACGTTTGATAGTTCACGATATTCAATAATGCTGTCTCGATTAATTGTGCTTCTATAAGATTTGCTTCAATCCGAATAATTGGTTCATTCGCAAAAACGAGTTCTCCCTCTTTCATGGAGTAAACGTCTCCGGTGAAACGGATGTCTTTCAAATAGTCTAGGAAATCATCTGCGAATCCTAGTTCTTCACGTAAATAGACTAGGTCGCTTTCAGTGAATGAGAAATTCTCAAGATATGTCAAGATATGTTCAAGGCCAGAAAATACTGCATAGCCGTTGCCGAATGGAATTTTTCTGAAATATACTTCGAATACTGCTTTCCGTTCGTGGATACCATCTGCCCAGTATGATTCTGCCATATTGATCTGGTACAGGTCTGTGTGTAACGCTAAGCTGTCGTCTTTGTATGATGAAGTCATAGTCGTCTCCTTCTTCCGCTGCAATAATACTGTCATTATACACTATTTTCCCTATTTCTCAGTAAAGTAATCATCAAGTGGTGAATTGTCTTGAGAAATTGGATTTTAAGTATAAATGTGTTGGCACTGTTGTTTTCCAATACTGAATGTTAATGCATTAGAAAAAAGCTGATTTCCGATAGTTGTCGGAAATTAGCTTCTTTCTCACGTAATTATTTTACATCCGTTTCTTGTAAAGGTTCTGATCTTCAAAACCACTCAATAGCATAGGAAGAGTTTCTTGCGTTAGCAATCTTCTATAACAATATACGTCGCTTTGACCGGTCCGTGTACGCCAATGACTAAGTTCATTTCAATATCGGCGGAGTTGCTTGGGCCTGTGATGAAGTTGATGCAGGACGGAACTTTCTCGCCGTTGTTGAGTTTTTCCCGAATCATGTCTGATGCTTGGGTGATTCTTGGGACTAGTGTACTTTTTGGTATTAGGGCAATATAGTGTGTTGGGAGTAGGCTGACGGAACGTCCTTTGTCTGGGCTACTGAATAGTACGACGGTGCCTGACTCGGCTAGTGTCATGTCGCTGAAGGTGATGCCGATATTTGCTTGCTCGGCCAATTCAATATTCTTCTCCCCAAGTGAAGTGTCCCAACTATTGACTTCAATTTGTTGTGAAGGCCAATCAGTTTCTAGCAGCTTAGATAATCCGTATTCCGCAAAACGTTCGTCTTTCCATAAGGATAACGGTCCGCCACCGTAGGCTTTTACTACTTCATCAAGCGCAGCTGGGAGCGCCTCTTTTGTTGTTTCAACGATGTCTGTATGGATCTGCTCACATTGAACACGTAATACTTCTAGTAACTCATCAATTGAAGCGTTTGCAAGCACTGTGCGTTGAGGCTGATGTTTCCATTCGGGCTTTTCTACTTGTGCCTTCTGCTCACGACCTAATTGTGTCGCAATATTCCCAAGAAAAGCATCACGATTTTGAATTGTTCCTGTCATACTTATTTGCCCCCTTTCTGATCATAAAACCAGTCTCGGAAACGTGTATTTCCAACAGCCGGGAACTCCCGTAGATCCGTCCATTCCTTTAACGGACCGGGCCCTTTTGAGATACGATCATTTTTAGTCAATGGCTTCATAGCAGTGGATGCAACTTTCGCACCCATCGAGTACAACGGGTTTGAAGAAGCACCTATGCCAAACGCTTTCATCGCAAGTCTTTCCGAAATTGGGGAGCGACCTTCTTCTTCTACAATGATACGGCGATGAGTATGAAGTAGTTCGTGAAGAGGGATTTTCACTGGACAAGCATCTGTGCACGCTCCACATAATGTAGAAGCGAACGGCAACTCCTTGAAGTCATCGTATCCTCCAAGCAATGGAGATAGTACGGCACCGATCGGACCAGAATAGATCGAGCCGTATGAGTGTCCGCCAATATGCCGGTAGACAGGGCATACGTTAACACATGCAGCACAACGGATACATTGCAGTACGGACTGGAATTCCGTGCCTAATATTTCAGAACGTCCATTATCGACTATCACTAAGTGAAACTCTTCAGGTCCATCTATATCTCCTTCATCGCGAGGACCTGTTAATGCCGTTACATAACTTGTTAATTTTTGTCCTACTGCACTTCGTGTCAATAAACTAACTAGCACTTCGAATTCTTCAAAGGAAGGTACTACCCGTTCCATCCCCATGACGGTAATTTGGGTTTTTGGCAACGCGGATACAAGTCGCGCATTGCCTTCATTGGTTACAAGACTAATAGAGCCAGTTTCAGCTATAGCAAAGTTGCATCCTGTAATACCGATATCCGCATCTAGAAATTCCTGACGCAGTTTTTCCCGTGCATGCAAAGCTAATTCTTCGGGTTTGGATGTATTATGATAATCTAATTTCTCCGCGAACACTTCGCGGATTTGTTCTCTGTTTTTATGAAGAGCTGGTGCTACGATATGGGACGGTGGGTCATGGTCGTCTACTTGTAGAATATACTCGCCTAAATCTGTCTCGATAACTTCGCATCCAGCTTCTTCTAAAACAGCATTCAAATTAATCTCTTCCGTTACCATAGATTTTGACTTCACAACTTTTTTGCCATCTTTTTCTTTGATAACATTACGAACATAGTTACTCGCTTCTTCAGCGGTTTTTGCAAAGAAGACATGGCCGCCACGCTCTGCTACATTTTCACTTAGCTGGTATAAATAAAAGTCTAGATTTTCTAGAACATGCTGACGAATTTCTTCCCCATGCGAACGCCATTCTTCCCAACTGCCCAACTCTTCCGCGGCATCCAATCGTCTACCATGTAAACGCTCCTGAGCACTTGCCACTGCTTGTCTCATAAAATCGTCTGCTATATTGTCTTTTGTTCGATCCGTAAAATTTTTCTTGCTGAATTTCATCGACATACTTATCACCTCACTTTTATTTACTCGTGGCTATTTAATACTTGTGCGATGTGCATTACACGGATCGGCTTACCGACCCGTTCTGCACGCCCTCCAATATTCATCAGGCAACCACAGTCCGCTCCAATTAAATAATCTGCTTCTGTCGCCATGGCACTATTGACTTTCTCATCTACCATTTGTTCCGAAATATCTCCCATCTTGACGGAGAACGTCCCACCGAAACCACAGCAATTATGCGCGTTTGGTAGCGGGATCATTTCGAGACCTTCCACCTGATCCAATAGTTTTCTAGGTTCTTCACTGGCACCTAGTAATCTCGTCATATGGCAAGAGGGATGATAAGTCGCTTTTCCTGTCAATTTTGCTCCTACATTTTCGACTTGCAAAACATTCACAAGAAACTGTGTGAATTCATACGTTTTATCCGCTAGCTTCTGTGCTCGTGGTAACCAATTCGGATCGTCTTTAAAGACGTCCGGGTACAATTTAAACATTGTCGCACATGATCCAGAAGGTGTAACTACGTATTCAGCGTCCTCAAACGTCTTAATCATATTCTTCATAGCTGACTTTGAACTTTCAACATATCCACTGTTATAGGCAGGTTGTCCGCAACATACCTGTCCTTTGGGAAATGACAACTCACAGCCTTGTCTCTCCAATACTTCCACCATGTCTTTGCCTGCGTCTGCATAAAACATATCAACCAAACATGTTATAAATAAGCTAACCTTCATCCCTTTCACCTCTTCGCAATATCTTTATAGTCAACAGGTCATCAGATGACTAACTTTTTACATAGCATACTATACTTATCCTTCCATTAACAGAGCATTCATTCATTATTATTAAAAAATTCACTCAACGTATAGTGAGTGAACAGTGTTATTCATGTACCGACTGCCAATATGTCGTTAACACAGACTCTACATTCAACAAGTGGGCTTGCATGGTACTAGCCGCTTTTTCTGGTTGCTGTGATTGAATAGCTAAAAAGATCGCCTCATGTTCATCGTGTAAACGCTCTACTGTTGCTGTTTCTGTGTAGAGACAAATGCGACGCGTCTCTCTCATCGATTCACTCATCAACTCGGCTACTTGACTTAATAAGTTTAGCAATAACGGATTTTTTGTTGCTTCTGCGATGGCAAAATGAAAGTCCAGATCCGCTTTTTCTCCCAGTAGAATATCTCCGGCATGCTCCTTCATTTCATGAAGCGCCGTTTCCATTTTCTCCAAATCATCTGCTGTACGTGATTCCGCTGCATTCGCCGCCGCTCCGGTCTCCACTATTTTTCTTACAGCCAATAAGTGTTGAATATCCTGTTGATTCATAAGCATGGCACTTTGCAGAGGAAAGATTAGATCGACAGAAGAGAACTCCTTGACGTATGTACCCTCTCCCTGACGCATTTCAATCAGTCCTCTAGCACGTAATGTAGATAAGGCTTCACGGATTGTAGATCTGCCAACGGTAAAGTTTTCAGCCAGTTGCTGTACAGAGTCCAATTTGTCACCCGGTTTTAACTCTCCCGACTGTATAGAGTTCAATAAACTATCTGCTACTTCTTCATATATTTTCTTTGGTTTAATTTGCTTATATTTCATCTTGCTCACTCCGTCCTATCACTAACCCAGCTTATCTTCTCTAATTGTAATAAACTTTGCTTACAATCCTTGCCATCGCGGTAGCCTGATAAACTTCCGTCTTTTGCAATAACACGGTGACAGGGTACTACAATCAACACGGGGTTTTTACCTATTGCAGATGCCACCGCACGAACAGAAGATACATTTCCTATACGTTCCGCTATATTTGAATATGTACGAGTTTCCCCATACGGTATTTGTTGAAGGGCTTGCCATACTTGTTGCTGAAATAGTGTCCCTTTTAAATCGAAGGAAACCGTTGGGAAGTTCGTTATTGTACCTGATAAGTACTCTTTCAACTCACTTATATAGACTGTTAACTTCGTTTTGTCTTCTATTAATCCTTCCGTATCAGAGCGTTTCAACCATTCCTTTAATCGCTCTACACTATCGTCAGCCATTCCGACATAGCACAGTCCCTTTTCCGTAGCTGCCAGTGTCACTAGCCATTCATTAAATTCAAATTGTGTCCAATACACCAAAATATTCACTCTCCTTCATCCGAATAGTTTTAAGCCCACAGCCCCTAGAATAATGAGCGAAAGAAAGAAAAGACGTTTGAGGCTGGCGGATTCTTTGAAAATCAATATTCCCATCAACACGGCTCCAGCTGCTCCAAATCCTGTCCAAACCGCATAAGCTGTACTCATCTGAATTTCTCTCATCGCAAGTGACAAGAAAATAAAGCCGAAGCCAAATACCCCTACAATGAGAAATAATCGTTTAATGGAACGCTTTTGCAAGTAATAATTGATACTCATTACACCGAAAATTTCACCGAGACTGGCAATAGCTAAATACACCCATGCCATTATCAGCCACCTCCTTCTGCATCCACCTGATCATCGTCCGTTGTAAGCTTAATGCCAACTACGCCAATGACAATCAAACCGATGAACGATAGCGTAACCCATGTGAACGCTGCATGAAAGACGAATATATCCACTAATAGGATAGCGGCGGCGCCGGATCCTGTAAAGACTGCATACACCGTACCCGAAGGCAATTTTTCACAAGCCTTAATAATGAAATAAAAACTAAAGATAATGGCCACACCGGTTCCAGTCCATTGGAGTACTGTGTCAGAGTACCGAAGACCGACTACCCAGAGGATTTCTATAACTGCCGCCAATGCGACGTAACTCCAAGCCATAAGGAAGACTCCCCCCATCGTGATGCGTATCTAGTAAGTATAGCAAATATTTTACTGAAACAAAAAAATCATCTGATCACACTTTAAAGGAAGCTTGCATCTAGTATATCTGCATGATAGAATAAATCCGTCAACAGTTTTGCCTATATTGCGAATATTCTTATCGAGAGAGACGGAGGGATAGGCCCAGAGATGTCTCAGCAACCAGCCACAGGCACGGTGCTAAATCCAAGGGTGACAATCACCTTGAAGATGAGAATATTGTATACACTTGTATGTTCGAGGGCCTATTCGAAAAGAAGAGGTTCTTTTTTATTTTTTCTAGGGGGATGGATATTCATGACAAACAACGGATTAGAAACAAGACTAGTACAACTTGGCAACCATAGCGATGAGAAAACCGGCGCAGTCAACACACCAATTTACTTGTCAACAGCTTATCATCATCAAGGACTGGGCAAGTCAACCGGGTATGATTACACACGCACAAAAAATCCAACACGTTCTGTTTTAGAAGAAGGAATTGCAAACTTGGAATCAGGAGATCAAGGATTCGCATGTAGCTCTGGGATGGCTGCCATTCAACTAATATTATCTTTATTTAAGGCTGGTTCAGAATTATTGGCGCCTGAAGACTTATACGGCGGCACGTATCGCTTATTTAATCAATATGAAGAAATGTATAATGTGAAGACTCGTTACCTTTCGTTCAATGATGTAGCAGAAGTCGAGCAAGCGATTACAGATCAAACAAAAGCGATTTTCCTAGAAACACCTACGAACCCGCTAATGCAAAATATAACAATCCGTACGTATGCGGAATTGGCTCAAAAGCATAATGTATTGTTGATTGTCGACAACACATTCTTGACACCTTATTTCCAGCGCCCAATCGAAGAAGGCGCAGATATTGTCATCCATAGTGCAACAAAATATATCGGTGGACATAATGATGTTCTAGCAGGTCTTGTCGTCGCTAAGGGTGAAGAATTATGTGAACGGTTATTTACAAACCACAATGCAATCGGTGCTACATTGTCCCCTCTTGATTCATGGCTTGTTGTACGCGGTTTAAAGACACTGCACTTACGCATGAAACAACATGACGCAAATGCAAAGGCGATGGTATCATATTTAGAACAAGAACCTCTTATTGTAGATGTGCTCTACGCAGGAATCGGTGGTATGTTGTCATTCCGAGTGCAGAACAGTGAGTGGGTTGGACCATTCCTAGAGAGTATGAATCTAATTTCATTTGCGGAGAGTTTAGGAGGAGTCGAAAGCTTCATCACGTATCCAACTACGCAGACGCATATGGATATTCCATTGGAAGAACGTAATCGTCGCGGAGTAGATGACCGACTGCTGCGTTTCTCAGTGGGCGTGGAAGACGTGGAAGATTTAATTGCAGATGTGAAACAAGCACTTTACGCTGCAAAAGAGGTAGTAGAAGGTGTCAAAGTACAATAATGTATGACCAACAGCTTAAACAGTCAATTTCATTTTGACGGTTCAAGCTGTTTTTGATTTGATCGAAATAACACGAATAACTTCATTAGTTAGACGTTAAAGTATATAATAGAATGAGAAATACGAATACAATTGGAGGCGGCTTTAATGAAACGATTAGAAAATAAAGTAGCAGTAGTAACAGGTGCCGGATCTGGTATTGGACGAGAAATCGCTGAACTATATGCCCGTGAAGGTGCAAAACTGATCATTGCAGATATGAATATGGAAGGTGCAGAAGAAACTGTCCAGACTATCATAAGTGCAGGCGGTGAGGCTCTTGCGGTTAAAACAAACGTTACCATTGAAGAAGATGTACAAAACATGATTGATACAGCTGTTGAGCAATTCGGCACACTGGATATTCTAGTAAACAATGCGGGGATCATGGACAATATGTACTCTGCTGCTACAGTAACTGATGATGTATGGGACAAAGTTTTGGCAATCAACACAACAGGAGTAATGCGGGCAACTCGTAAAGCACTAGCTATATTCGAAGAGAAAAAAGCAGGTGTTATCGTTAATATGGCATCTATTTCAGCGGTCACTGGCGGACGTGGCGGTCTCGCATATACGGCGTCAAAACACGCAGTTGCAGGTATGACAAAAAGTGTCGCCTCTCAATTTGGCCCATTAAACATACGCTGTAATGCAATTGCTCCCGCACAAATACCGACCAACATTACAAACAGTTTAGTTCAACCTGATGAATTCGGTATGAAGCAAGCATTAAGAGGTGTAAATATGATGAGTCGTCCTGGAACGAAGGAAGAAATCGCTAATATTGCGCTATTCCTAGCTTCAGATGAATCCTCTTATGTCAACGGTGTCGTAATGGAAGCTGACAACGGTTGGTCTGCATATTAAAATATCATTATCTACTTACATGCAAAAAAGCATCCAAAGTTTGGATGCTTTTTCTTTATTAATGAACTTGTTGCCACTTTTTCTTTTCACTTGAATAGACGACCGCTGCCGGTGCTGCTATAAACGCAAGTGCGGCCATTCCCGCGAACATCCCAGCGAACTCTTTACTGCCAAATGAAAATCCCGCTACTGCACCTAATATAATTCCTGCAATTACCGCTGACGCAACAATCTTATACATAGTAGATCCCCGACCTTTCAATTGTAAGACGCGATCGTCTCTCTGATTCATTCGTTGCTTTTAGCATACTCTCATTGAGAACCTTTTTCAAGTACAATTGAGAATCTTTTTCAACTAATAATAAATTATACTGTTAGTGTATGTTGGTGCGGTAATTTAAAGTACAAAAAAACCGTCAAGGCACATTACGCCCTGACGGTTGAACTAGTGTTTATTTTTCTAGTATTTTTAGTGACTCGCGATTAAATGCCGGTATATCATCTGGTGTACGGCTTGTTACGAGTTGGTTCTGGCAGACGACGACTTCTTTGTCAGCATACTTTGCACCCGCATATTCCATATCTACGCGAATAGATGTATAACCTGTTGCATCGCGTCCTTCAAGTGCTTTTGCCGTAATAAGCAATTGCGGTCCATGACAGATTGCGAATACCGGTTTATCTGCATCCATGAATTCTTTAACGAACTTCACGAAACGATCATCTGCACGTAAAATATCCGGTGAGAACCCACCAGGGATAAATAATGCATCATAATCCGATGATTTAGCATCATCAATCGCTTTATCGATTTTCACTTTTGTGTTTTCCTTCATACCGGTGACTTCTGATCCTGCTTCCGCACCGATCACTTCTACTTCATGGCCAGCTTCCTTATACGCTTTCGCCGGTTTCATGTATTCCGAGTCTTCAAACATATCTCCTAGTACTGTTGCAATTTTAGCCATAATGCTTAACACTCCTTATGTGATGTTCTGCATATACTATTCCACCACTATAAAGAGTCTAAACATCGTTACCCTAGATCTAGCTCTCCCTCAGCGTCCAAATGAGCAGAAATATTCGTTGCATCTTTGGAGAAAACATACTTACGAATACCGACATAGATTTCTGTCCCAGCATACGCTGTGCCTATTTTTATACGTCCGTCTTCACTAGTACGAACCACTGTTTTGACAGGACTTTCAGAACCTGCCTCTTGCAGTGATACTTCCAATCGTGCATAAATTTCCCCACCTCTGCAAACGCCTTTTATCTTAATGGTTTCATCCGCTGTTAAATTACTATGGTAAACACCTTTGGAAACTACATCAATATGTCCGCAACTATACAAAGTGCTATTAATGGCATATGGAACAATCAATTTAATATGCGGAGAGCTTTCTGTATCATATAGCTGAATGAGAATATACGCATCCTCAATCAATTGTTCAAACTCCCCCATGTTTTGAAGATTCTCATTGAGCGGATTAATAAATAAATCGTATAAACGATCCGCAACGTGGACCCACTCTGCATCTACTTTGTCCTTTTGTTCACGAACTCTCTGGATGAACTTCTTATTCACGTCTTCAAACTGGGCATATCGTTTCTCCATCAATATAGAAATCAAACGCTTGAGTTCTGATGGGCTTAGTTCTGCTTCTCCATGGCCACGAATAATAAAAATCTGATTGACTGCTTCTTTGATTTGTACAAGC
Organism: Sporosarcina sp. P26b; assembly: GCF_002743245.1. Taxonomy (NCBI): domain Bacteria; kingdom Bacillati; phylum Bacillota; class Bacilli; order Caryophanales; family Caryophanaceae; genus Sporosarcina; species Sporosarcina sp. P26b. Next base: position 47,311 of record NZ_PDYW01000010.1, on the reverse strand, counting down.
ATATCTGTCACATTTTTAATCAAAGTAGCTAATTCACTTACAATTGCTTCCTGCTTACCTACACTTATAGTGGAAGACAGCACATTGCCTTTCACCACGGTAGTCTTCATAGCATGTATTTCAGCCTTCGTAACTGAACCGCCAACAAAGACACTACCTGTTGCACCAACAAACATGGAAGGTAAGACGTTGCCCCCAATACGAACATCGCCTTCAAAACGTATATTTCCACTTTCAAGACTAACTTCTCCCGGATGATTAAACTCATTATTCACATCGATTTTCACCAATCGATCACGCCAATCCAACACGGGTTTTCCAGAAATTAACGTTACAATATCTTCTTGTACTTGCTTCACATTTTTTCCGGTCCGTAACACAATATCGCGGACTGGCTTTACAGGAATCGGCCTTCCAAGCAAGCTTTGACCAGGCGTACCAGCAACAGGTGCAATATGTGTCGCAATTACTTGTCCTTCTTTCACATTAGTAATTGCATTCATTTCTCTAAAATCTACTTTTTCTTCGCTGTCCGGATCGAATTCTTCATAGCGAATATGTACTTCCAAATCCCCATCTGTCCCTGCAACGGGTAGTGTTCCCTTTGCTACAATCAACTCGTATGGCTTATCTACTTCTGTCACTTTTTTGATTGCGGGGAATAGGATTCCCTGCTGAACACCCATCATTTTCAATTCATCAACAATTGCTTGTGGTTTCAGATCATTGGTATACTCAATCGTCTCGTCTACGCGAATTGCCAATCTTGATGACCATGACGTATCGACTAAAGAACGCTTGACTCGCTTGCCCGGCGTGAAAGAAAGTAAGGCAATCATGTCCTTCTCCATCAATTGAATAGTGAATTTCGGGGCGACGACTTCATCCTGAATGGTTATATTCACTTGATCTTCGGGCTGAATAAGTACTGGTTCTAATCGTAATTCACCATTGATTGTTAAGATTGCTTGGTCATTTGGTATAACAGATGGCAAGCGATCTTCCCCGAATTGAAATTGAATTTCACCGTTTTGAATTCTAGCACTGCTTATATTCTGTTCGGACTTTACAGGTGATTTTTCTTGCACAGCCGATTGTTCAATTTTTGGTGTTGAATGAGTGAGTTTCTCCATATCCAGTCCATCTAATAATGCTGCAAGTTCCTCTACTTTAGAAAGATGACGTTTAATAGGCTTATTTTCTGCCATGCTTTCTTTACCTGAAACTTTTACTTCTGCCATGACTTTACGCAACCCCATTAAACGTCGTCCTGGATTGGTGAGAATCTCCACATGCACTTGTTGACGAGTCAGCTCTAAAATATCAAGAGCTTGTTGTACCGCTTCTTCGACTGTATTCGCCTGAACTGTTACTACTTTTCTCATCACACCCACCCCCGCCTATAATACTACTACTTTTATAGTATCACACCGGGACCTCCGCATTAAAAAAATATTCCAATAATAACTAGTATGGCTATAATAAAAGATCCAATTTGTCCTATTACCGCAGCAGTGATGACTGGCTTTTTTTGAAAGACATCAATTAAATCAATATCTTCACGTAGTTCTTTTACTTCTTTGCGCAATTCATCTACTTCTTGATGTAAGGTATTGATTTCCTGTGTCTGTCTGATGATAAGTTCCTTTTTTTCTGAGCTGTTTTCATGCTGTTCCATACATGATCACTCCTTATCTTTTCACTTCTATACGTTCTATAGTACGTTTTGGTTTCACGAAAAAGAATAACCTTCCATTTGCATTTTCACTTTTACAGGTGTAAGATAAATCTACAAGCTGTATTGTTCGTATGACATTAAGTTTTAACCTTTAAGCTGTAAAAGGGAGTTTATTACGAAACGGAAATGGCATGCTGGATTCCTTTTTAGCAACCCAGACATACAGGAACGTTTTCCGCAAACACCCACTTTGAGGAGTGGTGGTTTAAAACTTTCTATGACAACGTACGGCAAACACGGCTTACATAACGTAGAAAAAACCTTCCATCTTGTATGGAAGGTTTTTTATTTTGAATGTATATACGTTATTACGCTACACTACGACAAGCGTCCGCACACTTACGGCATGCTTCAGCACATTGTTGGCAATGTTCATGATCATGCTTGCCACACTCTTCTGCACACTGTTCACAAATCTCAGCACATAACTGCAAAATTTTATCCGTAAATGGACTTTGGCGAGAAATCGCTTGAATTGCATATGTACAGATATCCGCACACTCACGATCCAAGCGTATACAGTCTGCCATCATACCTACGTCTTCTTCTTTTAAACACACATCAAAACAATGGTTACAAGCCTTGACGCAATCCTCTAATACAGCTAACACGTCTTCGTATTTTTGATTCATTCAAACGCCTCCAATTAGTAGTTTTATACATACTCTTCCCTCCCTTTTTAAAATTAAACAGCTAACATGTATTTCTTATTTATTGAAAGCATTTTCATTTCTCCGTTATACTGTATAGTAATCAACAAAATAGAAAATGATGAGGTGTTTGAATTGAAACTATTTAAATGGACAGGCCCACTAGAAGAAACAGGTAACTTACCAGAAGAAGCGCGTGCATCATTGATGAATAATGATGAAGAAGTGCTCGTTCTGCAAGAAGCGGAAACGACAACTCTCGAACAAGCCGTCGAATATGATATTTTGGATCAAAGCGGAGATTTACCTTCTGGTCGTTTCGCAGTATTAAACAATATTCCAGTAACAGAAGAAGGTAGAGAAACGTTTGAACAGCGCTTTAATAATCGTGCGCGTCTTATAGAGGCAGAACCAGGATTCGTAGCAATCCGTGTATTGCGACCTGTACACTCCGACACATATGTAATCTTAACTATGTGGGAAGACGAAGAGTCCTTCAAAAACTGGCAAGAGTCGCAAGCTTATGGAAAAGCACATGCAAAGCGCGGCACAAAAGAAGGCGTCGATCAGCGTCCTAATATTTTCTCTGGACCTTCATTTGTAACGACATATAAAAAGTAAGTATAAATAATGGATATCTGCAAAGACTACTCATGAAGTTAAAACAATGATGAGGAGAGTGTTTTTGTGGGTATTTTAGATGGTAATCCAAAAGATCAGCCTTTACATTACGGAGAAGTTACAGCCATTTGGTCATTTATGGGTGCGAATAATGGACTAATCAGTGGGTATGAAGCTTTTGTTAATCATGCTGGTGACGAAGATCTGATTCAACTACTAGAAGAAGCTATCAAAACTATGAAAGCCGAGAATAAAGACTTTGGCAAAGTATTGAAAGCCAATGGAATCACACCGCCTCCTGCCCTTCCGGAAAGACCAAAAGCAAATGCCGAGGAAATTCCTGCTGGTGCACGCTTTATGGATCCCGAAATCAGTGGAGCTATATCAATTAACGTAGGTCAGGGATTAGTCTCATGCAGCATGGCAATGGGTCAATGTTTACGTGAAGATGTTGCGACACTGTTTGCCAAATGCCATATGGAAAAAGTAGCATTCGGTGCCAAATTATTAAGCTTAAATAAATCAAAGGGTTGGATCATTCCTCCACCACTACATTTAAACTAATCGTCATATAACTTCGTCAAGCGCATATCGCTGGCGAAGTTTTTTCTTAGTATGAATAGATTCTGTATTTTTACTCATTCTAACTAAGTAAATGAAATTCATCTAAATGGTAGGAAGGATGTGGATTACCATGAAAAAACGGAAGCCTGAGAGAAAACTGCAAGTACAACCTGTACAACTTGATAAGCCGCATCAGCTAGATAATATGGAGTTCGGTGAGGAGTTTACTTTCGATCAGAAGCGCCAGCAACCAGCTAACTTGGAAAATCAAGAGCGACGTAACCATAGAAAGTAAAAGAGCTTTCATAAAACTACTAGAAAAACGTCATCCAATACTTTGATGGATGACGTTTTTCTAGTAGTTATTCTATCGTTCCTGTGCCCTGTAGTTTGACATCCACAGTGACTTTAAACTCAATATCAGGGTATGCTTGTTGCCATGTAGTAAATGTATCTTCTGTATGCAACCGTGTCGTTCGGTAACGTAAGCCAAAGCCAAAAGGATCCAGATTTTCCTCTTGCATTTTAGTTAGAAAGTGGAAGATTTTTTGTTTCACTTCTTTTGAGGCCAATCGATTATATTCATCCAATTTAGCAATAGATAAATCTTTATTAGCTTCACCTATCGTCCCTTTCATCCCAATGTGCATATCTATCGCATGCGGTGCCGATTTTCCTTTATTCGGTACAAATTGATACGTCATCTTCGTTTGGCTAATATGCAATAATAACTCCAAACCTCCTTCTTTTACCAAATAAGTGAATCCAGTTGAATGTTTCAATAATGAATTAAAGTATTTCGTTTCAGTGGTAGATAAAACAGCTGGGTCTTCCCTTCCGTCCACTACTACAGCATTATTTACTATGAGTTCATCGCCTTTTTCATCTGTTTCAATTAATGGCACAACAGGATTAATACCGTCAGTTAGTATATCTCTGCGCAATTGAAACAAATAAGTCGTCACAACGTATGGACTATCATTCGCTGTCGTTCCAAAAAAGTTGATTAGAGAAACCGATGCCGGTGCTTCAGTATTTGGCTCAACTTTTAAAATCGTTTCGGCAGACGGTCTGGCACCTGCAACATATGCGATTAATTCGATATCACCGCGTCGAATAAAATAATCCATGAACGACTGCATATCATCCCTAAGAAGTTTTTCATGAACAACAATGGTTTTCATATGACCGAGTTCCAATACTTTGTCTACATGTGTCTCCAGCATACGAATCGCTTCGCCTATCGATTGTCCTTCACGTGACAGATACGCAAAACTAGGCTTGGGGGAATCTTTAATTGCGCCAAATGGCAAAGCGACTTTCAATGTCACTTTATATCCATTCTCAATATTTTCGGCAGGATCAATCCCAATCGCAGACACAAATAAGCGTTTATCTATATCTTTGAACGCACAGCCATATTGAAGCAACAGACCACTCATACATAAAACAACCATAAACCATTTACTCACTGAGAGGAATTTCAAGACTTCGCCCTCCTATTCACTACATGCATAAGAATCATTAGACCAATAAATACTACTGGAATCGTATTAAAGTAATACTTACTGTAAAGAAACAAATCATACTCAGTAACTTTTAGTGTTGTATAGATTGCGATTAACCAAAATACCGTAACTACTATGATAAGACTGGCTTTTTTACGCAACTTCAATTTCACATGTTCTATACCAAAGGCACTCTGAAATAATTTACAAGCAACATGCCAATGAATCGTTATATTTAAAAAGGCAATCGCTAAGAATAGAAGCAAAAATATAAATATTACACGCTCAATTACCCCGAACTTCATTCGAATAGAATCACTGGTCAGAATCCATGGGTACATAATACCTTCCACTTGATCAAATCCTAATACACCTATCGGAATAAAATAAGTCGTAAAAAGTGCAAAAGCGCCCAAAATAAACACAATTAAAGCCTGCTTAATACCAAAAGTCATTTTTTTATTAAGGAATGAATTGAAAATAATGATATCAAAAGCTCCAACAAATAAATATATCGCAGTAGTAAATACTGTATAGTCAGGTGGGTTATCTATAAAAGTCATCGCAATTCCCACATGATCCCAACTCACCTGTTCAGCAAAGTAAAGTTTTACTATATAATATGCAGCAGCAGGAAATGCCAAAACAAACACCAATTCAAGTGTAAATAATATATTCCGACTTTGCATGATGACTCCAAAAGTGATCACTGGAATGAACATCGCAATCACTAAATAAACAGACATCTCAGGTGTTAAAAATCGTAAAAGAATATCTATGTATGTAATCAGTGTCTGAAGACCCGAAACATACCAAATCACTCCTAGGATAAATAATGCCGGAATAGTAATCCACTTCGATAGATATAAAGATAAAATTTGCGGTAAGCTTTTCCCCGGAAACGCTTTGAAAGAAGTGATCAATGCCCAGTTCATAAATACGCCGAAAAATAACGCAATGATCATTGTGACAATTGCTCCTTCTTCACTCTTAGCGAAAAAGATTCTTGGACTAGCCGCAATGAGGTTGGCAGTCATATTAGATATAAGTAAAAAATAAACAAAGCGGCTCATGAATCATCCACCTTCAATTCTTCCTGTCTATTTTTCCAAAACATCCGTAAATATGGCTCGCCGAAACTGTCTTTGTTCACCAAATACAGCAACAAACCCAGCATTCCGAGTATCATTCCTGCTAGACCAAATACCGTCGTATATAACAATAGTAAAAAACGACAAACCCTGACAGCGTAATTCATTTCACTTATTGGGATAACAAAGGTGGAAATCGCTACAAGGGAGACGACAATGACCATGATGTTTGATGTCAATGCAGCCTCTACTGCTGCAGTACCAAGTATCAACCCTCCAACTGTTGTAGCCGTCGCGCTAATACTATTTGGCAACCGCATACTAGCTTCCGTCAGTAGTTCAATAAATATCAACATGAAAAACACTTCAATAAACGAGGGATACGGAACGCCAATCCTGCTCGCTGCCACCGTCAGAGCAAGCTCTGTTCTGAGGACTTCCGGTGTATAGGAAGTAACGCCAACATATATAGATGGCAACATAATACATGTAAACAATCCTGCATATCTAAGAAATCGTATTAACGATACTACCCAAAATGAGTAATACGCATCTTCCATCGAAAGCATAAAATCAAAGAACGTTGTAGGTGCAATAATCGCATGAGGGCTTCCATCTACTAATATAATGACTTTTCCAACCGCCATATTATGGAGTATACGATCTGGGCGCTCAGTCAGAAGACTGGTTGGAAACAAGCTGTATTTTTTATTATTCAAGTAATACTGTAAGTCTCCGCTTGCCTGAACCAGCTCTACATCCAACGTTAGAATACGCTTTCTAATTTTCTTCAATAGCTGAAGATTTACTCTTTCTCCATCGTAAATTAATGCAATATCACGGTTCGAAGCATCTTCCAATTGCATCGGTTCAATAATCAAGGAAGGCTTATGATAGCGTTGGCGCATTAGATTAATATTCGTCTCAATACTCTCACTGAGCCCAAGTTGGGGACCGTGCACTGTAGGCTCCATAATAGCCTCTTGCACTGCATTGGCTGCTACTATTTTTAACTCAAGTAACGTGATTTGCTTGTCGATCATGACAAAGACATTACCCTTCGTTATTTCTATAAGAACCTCTTCATCTCCAGTTGGCATCTTGGTTTCATAAGGTAATGATTGTATATACTCGGGAAAATTCTGTTCGGCTGACATCTCATAGAAAGGTTTCACCACAATTTCTTGTAGTTGCATCATATCTACTACACTTTTCAAATACAAAAGGTGCACTACTCGACCTCTACTTTTCAAAGTTTTTTTCACTATATCTGCAGTTGGTTCTAGTCGTGTAGCCAAACGTGTAAAGTATGCAGGTGGTTCTATATGACGTGTTGCTTCATCCATACTCATCACTTCTTTCTCATCAAACAAGTTATTTATTAGTTTGTCCAATCATTGGAAGTTTAATCATTAGAGGGATGAATTACTCTTCTTCATTTAAATCTTCAAATAGTGTTTTGTGCAACCAAATATAGGTTATGATATATAGAGGACTACATTTTTCAAGCAATGAGAGGAGGAATCGCTATGAACTTAGCCGCAATTGGAGTACCTGGCTTAATTATTATTTTAGTGATTATTTTAATTTTGTTCGGCCCTCGTAAATTACCCGAAATTGGTTCGGCAGTAGGAAAGACATTATCTGAATTCAAGAAATCGGCAAAAGACATTATGGATGACGATGATGATGAGCCCAAGAAAACAGAAGTACAAAAAGTAGAAACGAAAGAACAAGTAAAATAAAATCTATACAAAAAATCCAATCGCGTATGTGATTGGATTTTTTGTATTAGCATTACAGATGAGATTACAAAGATGAAATTCTTAAAAAAATACTCATTGTATCTTAAACATCTTGAATCTCCATTGCACAATTTCTGTTATCACCTGTTAAAGCTAAAGTCGTTATGCACAGAATCTACTAACTCCCAAAATTGAGCTGCGGCTTTGGAAACTCGCTCACCCTTTGTTTTGATCATGACCGGTTCAACACGAAAATCAAATTTCTGTAATTCATAGATCTTTAATTGATCCATCGGCACCGCATAAGCTACACGTGGAATAATAGAAAAACCTAAGCCTTTACTAACCATTGCGATAACCGTTGTCAGATCTTTGCTTTCCATTATAATATTTGGTGTGGCTTGTACTTCTTGAAAAGCTTTTGAGATGTTATCATAATACGAATGCCCTTCCATTGCTGCAAGCATAATAAAAGGATACTCGGCAAGGTCTTTAAATGTGACCTGTTCGGTTGAAAATACATCTCCCCAGCTGCGCGGACTCACCACCACATATTCCTGTTCTTTTAAAGACAATACATCGCAGTGTGTACTATTTTCCATTCGCAATAATAACGCTACTTCTATTTCTTTATGATCCAGCTTCTTCAGTAATTCTTCGGAATTCCCTTTTTCAATGCTGATTTTGACATCCGGAAACTGTTTGCGATATATGCTGACGTAGTCGACAAGCAGATTCAAACAAGCAGACGAGACACCAATGCGCAATGTTCCAGCACTGCCTTTTTCAATTTCCTCGATTTGCCTCACAACATCATCCATGCTAAGCAATAGTTTCTTTGCATATTGATACAGTATATGCCCTGTTTCTGTCAGCTCCCATTTTTGTCGATAGCGATGGATCAATGTTGTGCCTAGCTCGATCTCCAGCCTTTTCAATTGTTGACTGAGTGGCGGCTGGGCTATGTGCAAAATATGCGCGGCTTTCGAAATACTTTCTTGTTCTACAATTTCCTTAAAATAATGAAGCTGTTTAATATCGATGATTCACACCCCGTTATACACTATTTCATATGTCGTCTTTCACTATTATATATTATTTATATCTTTCTTTACGTGATAAAATAAATTGTATCAGATTACGAAAGCAGAGGTTTTTTCAATCGTATGAATATCATTTCCAAACGACTCACCCTATATGTAATAGGATTGTTTTTATTATCTTTAGGTGTTAGTTTCTCTATACAAGCAAACCTTGGAGTTTCCCCCGTATCATCATTAGCTTATGCCATATCCCTTACCTCAGGATTAACCATCGGTATAACGACCATACTTGCAAATATCTTATTTGTTTTCGTACAGATTTTCTTGAATAAAACACGTATTGGTATACGTGAATTCATTGTTCAGTTATCTATCGTCTTTCTTTTTGGTATTTTTATGGACTTAACATTAGCTATCGTGCAGTTACTTCCTGCTCCTACTACACTAGTTGGCAGATATCTATACTTATTGATCAGTTTATATATTATATCAGCTGGATTGTTAGCCTATTTCTCAGCAAAGTTGCCTTTAATGCCTTATGATGCACTAACATATGTTGTAAGCGATCGTTTTCATATGAAGTTTGGTAAAGCAAAAATCTCGAGTGATTTGATAAATGTCGCAGTTGCGGGTATCGTTTGCTTAGTATTTATTCAATCACTTGGAGCTATCGGGATCGGTACGATACTAGCTGCATATTTTATCGGTAAAATTCTTGGCAAGGTTATGCCTCGCTTTCAGCCACTACTGCAGAACTGGATGTATAAAGGTAAAGAGAATGTAAACATAGAAAGTGAAGAGATCGTTGAACCTGTTCAGCAATAATTTTTATAAACAAAAGGAGATGTTGAATACCGTACTAATACGGGCTCAACATCTCCTTTTCCTACCAATAGAAGTAATCTAATTAGCATTCAAATATTATGATGAATACTTACTGTTAGCTCAATAACTCTACATGGCTAATTTAGTTCTTATACAACAATTTAAACGTCTCACAAACTACAGGCAATTCATGATAAAAGTCTTGATTTACGTCCTTTAATTCATTTGTAAAAAACTCTTCATGAACCTTTTTCCAATAATGCAATGAGCGATCCCCTTCCCCTTCTAAATACGCATGTTCTTCTGTCACTTCATTGAAAGGCATTACTTCTACTGACATATTCTTGACGATTGCTACCGCTATTCCATTGCCGTCCAAAATAATATTGTGAAGACCTACCGCTGGTAACGGTTCATCTTCTAATTCGTAGAGTGTGTAGTTAGAAGATGTAGCAGTTTTAGTTCCTTCCACTACCAACTTTGCAAGTTCATCCGCCATTTGTTTTGAATTACCGAAAGACCATGCTTCGTACTGTGCAGGCGCGTCCGGATGAACTCTCTTAAATTCTTCCCATATTCGTTCAATCGACTCGTTACTCACATATTCTTTCCACGCAGTTATTCCGCCTTCCAATACTGTAACATCGTAGTCTTTACTTGAAAGAATGGTTGCACATTTAGTTGCAGAATTTCCTGTTGTACACGTAATAATCATCTCTCTATTTTTCGTCAACTGTGGGATCACTTTTTCCACTTCATTTTCTAACGCAAAGATTTCTGTTTTCGGCACGTTTAAATCTTCTACCGTGTTTGCTTCGATATGGAATTGATTATATTTATCCTCAGCACGTACATCTAGGAGTACAAGTTCTTGTTCGGCTTTTATTTTGCTGAATAATTCCTCCGCAGTAATCGTTTTAACCATAATTGGATACATCCCCTTACTTTCTCTATATTCTTTCCTATTATAGCTTTAACTAACTATTTTCTGATACATTTTGTGTGTTTAATATGGTTGAATATATTTTTGAACAATAAAAAGATAGGTATCCTCCAAGAAAACGAATTAGAGAACGTCCTATCTATTAGTAGTATGGATCATAGTATTGGAAGTTATACATCCTTTTATAAAAATACTCAGTCAAACGAAGTTGACTGAGTATTTTTATGCATTCACTTGTACTGGGTCATGCCATGGGTAATTATTCGTTAACACAGTTGCCAATTCCTTACTCTGTTGTTTTCGCATTTTACGTATTTCTGCGCGTTGTGGTGCAGTTTCATGTAAATATATTTCCTCTTCCGTTACAGGAATAACACGTGGGACAGTTAAAGGCTTTTTGTTCTCATCCAATGCAACAAATGTCAATAATGAAGTTGCTGCTATTTTACAACTACCCGTTGCTAAATCTTCTGCAATAACTTTTACGAAAATCTCCATGGAAGATTTTCCAGTCCACGTCACGTATGACTCAAAGCAGACTGAATCAGAAGGACGTATTGGATACAGGAAGTCGACGGAATCCATAGATGCCGTAACACAATCTGCTCTGCTGTGTCGGGCTGCGGAAATCGATGCGATTTGATCTATATCGCTCATTAAACGTCCGCCAAACAACGTATTATGGTTGTTGACGTCATTAGGAAATACCCTGCTCGTTCGTACGACCCTTGAATCCCGACACTGCTTTTCTAGTTTCATTGTAAACACGGCCTCCTCTAAGAAGTGAACCAAATTACTCTATAAGTAATTTGAAAAATTAAAATATTCTCCATTTGTATATCATCTAAATATACTCTTCGTTCACACAACTGTCAAGAATGATTTTCATTTTACATAGTTCGACTTAGTGTTTACAGTTTTGTTGAAATAATGAAATGTCTCTCTTCTCTAGTAAACCGACTTGAAGTAAACCTTTCATTATTCCATCCTCTGAACAAGATGCGGTAACAAAATCCGCTATTTCTTTCAATTCCGGTATTCCATTATCCATTACTATTCCAGTGCCTACTGCCTCGATCATTTGCATATCATTTGCACCGTCTCCAAATGCATAGCTATTTTCAGTAGGAATATCCAGATGTTCTAATATCTTTTGAATACCGATTGCCTTGGAGGCCCCTTCAGGCAACATATCCACAGAACTTTCATCCCATCTGACAAAGGAGTAACCTTTAAATAATTCCATATATTCTTCCGTTTCTTTTGGCGTAGAGTATATCTGAACCTGATTCACGTCAGAATGGGAATATACTTCCGGATCGACGACAGGATAAGGTATTCTTAATCGCGCTGTTCCTTCTTGTACAAGGGGATGTGCTTCAGCGTTCGTGACAAACGACTCGAACGTGGAGTACGTTAATCCATGACCATTTTTATGAGCAAGTTCGGTAAGTTGCTGAATAACTTCAGGTTTCATAGGATTCGAATAGATTACTTTTCCTTCCCAAACTACATGCTGTCCATTCATGGATACGTAGGAATCAAATTCTAGTTCCTCTAGCAACGATTTGAACATCAGTGGCGCTCTGCCAGTACATATTACAGTGTAGATCCCCTTCTTACGCAATGCCGTAAGTGATTGTTTAGTTGAATCTAAAATCGTTTTATCATGATTCATTAAAGTACCGTCTAAATCAAAGAACACAACTTTTTTATCAGAATTCATTTTCATGCCCCTTTCGCATCTCATTATCTAACATGTAGTTTACCAATTACCTATCAGATATGCTGTGAAGTTGCCTATTATTAATGTTAGAAGTAATAAAATAATGAAATTAAGTTTGATATTTTCGTAAAATCACGTTATTCTTTTTAAAGAACATCTAATTACTAAAGTGGAGGTCTATTTCATGAATTTCATAGAAGAACGTGTAAGCGGTAAGAATGTAATTGATTATTTGCAATATCCTATATTTACCACCCTTGATGAAGAACGCCAACATAATAAACAGCGATTAGCAGGTGCGTTCCGACTATTTAACCGTTTTGGTTTTACAGAAGGTGTCGCTGGTCACGCAACGTATCGCGATCCAGAATTCAAGGATCATATGTGGGTGAATCCGTACGGGATACCATTTGGCAAGATCAAAGCATCCGATCTTGTCTTAGTAAATCCAGACGGAGAAGTCGTAGAAGGTAAATACTCTCTTCATAAATCGGCTCTAGTGATCCACTCTGCGATTCATGAAGCTAGAGAAGATATCACAGCTTCAGTTCACTTACATCCTGTGTACGGAAAGACTTGGGCATCTACAGGTAGATTGATCGATCCATTAACACAAGATGCTTGTGCATTTTACAATGATCACTCTGTATTGGATGAGTTTTCTGGTGTAGTGTATGAAGATAATGAAGGAGTAAAAGTTGCAAACGCATTAGCGAATAACAAGGCAATGTTCCTTAAAAATCACGGTCCCTTAACTGTTGGTCAGACGGTTGATGCTGCTGCATTTTGGTTTATTACGCTTGAGCGTTCTTGCCAAGTTCAATTACTTGCGGAGGCCGCAGGTATTGTCAATCCGATTCCTGCAGAGTTTGCTGCTAACACCGCCAAGCAAGTAGGAAGAGATATCGATGGTTGGGAAAACTTCCAGCCGCTATGGGAAATGATTGTAAGTGAGGAACCGGACCTATTGGATTAATCTATCTTCATCATTTGTCATCCGTCATAAAAAGGGGGTCATCCTATGTATTCCAAACAATTCATTCGTGGAATGCGCTTGAAGCGGGACATGGTTCCTTCTTTTGAACACTATCCCTTTCATTTACCTAGTATCAATACACTCACTGAGTTGGATTTCCATCCTAATGTGACATTTTTCGTTGGAGAGAATGGGATGGGGAAGTCTACATTACTTGAAGCAATCGCAGTTTCCTTTGGTTTTAATCCAGAAGGCGGTTCGCTGAACTTCAATTTTTCTACTTACGATTCACATTCCATCTTAGATGAATATATCACACTCATAAAGGGTGTCGCCCGACCGAAAGATGGATTTTTTCTGCGTGCAGAAACTTTCTACAACTTGGCGACGACGATTGAAGAGCTGGATCATGCACCTGGTACGAGTCCTCGGATTATAGACGGCTTTGGAGGGACATCATTACACGAACAGTCTCATGGCGAATCTTTTTGGGCGACTTTCATTCATCGCTTTAGAGGTAACGGCATCTACTTACTAGATGAACCTGAAGCTGCCTTATCACCTATGCGTCAACTTTCCATGCTAAGCAGGATTCACGACCTTGTGGGTGAAGAATCACAGTTCATGATCGCAACACATTCGCCCCTTCTATTATCTTATCCAGGTGCAAAAATTATCGAATTTACAGATGAAGGTGCACATGAAACGACACTTGAAGAAACAAGCCACTATCAAATTATGAAGCAGTTTTTTGATGACAAAGATCGAATGCTACATTATTTGCTAAAATGAATATATATCATCAAAAAGCGACTATTCCCTCGGAAATAATCGCTTTTTGACATTACTTATTTTCTTTTTCTACTTGCTCTCTTGCATCTTTTTTAATTTCTTCTACTTGTTTTTCGGCTTTTTTTGCCGCCTCATTGGCTAGTTTCGCGGAACTTTTTTCATTATCATTTCCAGGTGTATCTGCATAACTTTTCGTCATTTTCCACACTCCTGTCTAATTGAATGACTATATTATTCCCCAAACACGCAAAATAAAACGCGCTTTTTAAATTTCTTGTTTTTTCATGCTACAATAAGGGTACTACCTAAGAAAGGTGGACTACTTGTGCCTAAAAAATTGTCTATCTACTTACTAATGCTGGTCATTGGTTTTACATTTCTATTTTTAGCGATTTTTCTGGATTTACCCGAGAAATTAAAATGGTTGTTTTTAGCGGTTGCTGTCATATTAAATGTGACGAGTGCTGTAGCTGCTATGAGAATGGGCTTAAGAGAAATGAAACCTGATAAGAGATAAAATTGATTGTTGCAGAAAGAGGAGCTGCCTATGAAGCGTTCTGCTATTTACCGTATTACACGCATTGTATGGATGGCAATCGTATTTTTCACTCAAATAATAATATTTCAAAGACGCCATCGAGGTAATTTTACACCTACCGTTACCGATCAGTGGAATACGCTTGTTACAAAACAAGCAAAAGTCTACAAAAAAACGGCACTTGAATTAGGTGGGTTACTTGTCAAACTAGGGCAGTTCCTTTCTACACGTGCAGACATCATGCCCGCATCATTCATTGCAGAATTAGAAGGTCTTACTGATCAGGTTACACCGGTTCCTTCTGATAAGGCATTACAATTGCTAGACGATGAATGGGGAAATCCTCACAGCGAATATCTAAAGGATATTACATCAAAGCCTGTAGCATCTGCATCTATTGGCGAAGTTTACAGAGCAGTTTTACATAATGGTTCAGAAGTCGCCATAAAAATTCAACGTCCCGATATCGAGCGTATTTTACGTGCAGATTTTAAGGCCGTACGAATTGTCATTTGGCTGGCTAAGAAGGTATCTTCCGTAGGCAAACAAATCGATTTAGATTTATTGTATCAAGAAATGACAGATGTGATTGGCGCAGAACTAAACTTTGTTGAAGAAATGAAGAACGGACGAGGTTTCGCTGAACGATTTCCCGACATGGCAGGGGTCAAGTTCCCAGTTTATTATGATGAATATACAACTAAAAAGGTTCTTGTAATGGAGTGGATAGAAGGCTCCAAGATAACTGACATTCCTTTTTTAGAAAAACATCATATCGATCGTAAAAAATTATCTGATCGCTTGTTTCGATTGTTCTTGGAACAAATTCTTGGAGGTGGCCAATTCCATGCTGATCCACATGGCGGCAATATACTCATACGTTCAGATGGCACGCTTGTATTGATCGATTTCGGCATGGTCGTCAATATTACACAGGAAAATGCAGATGCAATGTTCGTAGTCACAGAAGGTGTCATTTTCAAGCAATACGACAGAGTTATCGATGGCTTGGAGACGATGAACTTCTTACTACCTAACGCGGATCGAAAAGTGCTGGCCAACGCCATCGAGAAAGTCGTGAAAGCATACGAATCAAATGATTTATATGATATGAATGGGCTCGTTGTGGAGAATCTTCTTCGGGATCTGCAAGTGATTGTCCGAACACAACCTGTACAAATGCCAGCTAACTTCGCTTTTCTTGGTCGCGCAGTATCCGTATTTGTTGGTGTTCTCTATATACTAGATCCCACAATCGATTTACTCGCTATCACTAAACCGCGTTTAGTAGAATGGGCTAAGCAGAAGAGTAAAGATAAAAATCCGTTTACTAACCCTAAAGAGTTTCAGCGCTCGTTATTAAACGGTGTAGGGCAGATTCGAAGTTTTGGACCAAGAATTTCTTCGTTTTTGGAGCAACCTGCAGCAATCTATAGCTATATGAAACAACGCGATATAGACCATCGCAAATTCCAAATAAAGATGCAGAACCGTTTATTCGCAGGTATTGTAGCAGTGGGCTCTTTCGGTACTCTTGCATATAGTTTACTTGACGATTATTCTACATTAGCAATAGGCTCAAGTATTGTTCTAGTGATTTCCTTCTGGCGATATCGTCGGCTAGAAAATTAAAAAACTCAGAGTTTATAATAAACCCTGAGTTTTTATTATGCATTTATTCGTTTTTGTACATAAGCTTTTAAACCTTCCGCTGAATAGACATCACGTTTAGGTATAATATATGCGCTAACAGTACTAGTGTAAATATAAAAGTACTCAGCATCTTCAATCAGATCCTTTACACCAATCCACTGTACATTCGTTTCACCAACTACTGTTTTATCGTGTATACCCGCCTTGTTCATGTTCATTGTATGCTTCCCAACAAGACCTTCATTTTTTCCAGCTTTCAGCATCTTACCAACTTGTCGCGTGATGTGGAAATAGAAATACTTTGGATATAAAATCACCCATATAATAGCGGTCAAACCAAACGTTGCAAACAGCGGGCCTCTTGGCATGTCTGTAAAAACAGACAAAAAGTAAGCAAACAATAAAAATATGAGTGGGGATATATATCGTTGCCACTGTAGTGAGTTTTTTCCCACCTTGGAATGTTTCACATGGTATAGATTAAATGCAACAACATCTTCCTCGGTCAATTCATACTCAATCTCCATCTGTTCCTCCTGCTAAGTGTGCCGTATCATTCAACAATACACAACTTTTCTTTTCTACATCTATCACTGTTAAGGAAGTGTTATCGATCTTTACAGCATAATTTTCATCTTCCATCAATGCAACAACTATTCGTTTAATAAAACTTCCATGACTGACGAAGAGTAGACGCTGATTAGGATACTTTTGAACCTGTTCATTCACAAATTCAAGACCTCTAGCCACTACACTCTCTCCAGTCTCAAACTGTAAATCCAATTCCTTCCACAGTGGTCCCCACTTCTGCTGGCGTTCTTGTTCCGTCGTGCCTTCAATCATTCCACCACTTCGCTCACGCAGACGTTGATCTTCTATAACTTCTATCCCGGACTGCTCTGCAAGTAGATCCGCTGTTTGCTTAGCGCGAGTCATCGGGCTCGTGAAAATGATATCCCAATCTTCATCTGCCAAGCGTGATGCTAACATCTTCGCAGCCTCTATCCCCTCTTCGTCCAAAGGAATATTCGAACTCCCTTGTGCGCGGCCTTCTTTATTCCAAGCAGTCACACCGTGTCGAACAAAACCTACGATGGTCAATGAAATCCCTCCTAAATATTAGGTCTGAAAGCTGGTGTTCTTTTTATCCATAGATAATTAAGTGCTACTCCAAGCATTAATACAAATGCACCGAAATAGAAAGGATAATCCACATCGACATCGAACAACGCTCCACCTATAATGGGTCCAAACACATTTCCAATACTAGTGAACATCGAGTTCATACCGCCAACAAATCCTTGTTCATTGCCAGCAACTTTAGATAAATAAGAAGTTGCTGCAGGCCGTATTAAATCAAATCCTACAAAGATGATCATCGTAACGGCCAATACAGCAAAATAACTCTGTACGAACGTCGCGAGGAAGACTAAAATCGAAGAAAATATCAGACAAAAGAAAATCAAACGTTTCTCCCCTATTGTCCTGGCAAGCTTATCGAATAATAGTACTTGCGCAACAGCCCCAACTAGACCGCTCCCTGTAATGATGATCGCAATATCTTTTGGTGTAAATCCAAATTTATGATCCACAAACAAACTAAAAATCGATTCAAATGATGCGAGACCAAAAGAAAGTATTAAAATAATGATAAAAACGATGAAATAATGACGGGCAAAAATCCTCTTTAATCCAGGCTTAGTTACATCCTCTGCCACTGCTTCTTGATATCGTTCAGGTTCACGCAAAGCGATAAAAGAAAAAATTGCTGCGACCAAGGCGAGTCCACCTGCAAAGAAGAAAGGAACCCGCGTACCATATCCAGCTAAAAACCCACCAATACCCGGCCCTAATATAAAGCCTGTGGAAATCGCGGCAGACATAAAACCGAGCGCTTTAGAGCGCGTTTCCATCGTCGTAATATCCGCAATAAACGCTGTAACGGCTGGCATAATGAAAGCCGCACTGATTCCACCCAAAATTCGGGAAGCAAACAGCACTGGCAATGTTTGTCCTACTCCAAATAAAAACTCTGATGAACTAAAAATGATCAAGCCAATGACAATCATCTTTTTTCGACCAAATGTATCGACCCATCTCCCTGATAAAGGAGAAACTAGCAACTGCGCCATGGCAAAGACTGCCACCATATAGCCCACCACTGTACCTGTTATATGTAATTCATTCATTAATCTAGGCATGACAGGAATGACTAATCCAATTCCTAAAAAGGCGATCAGTAAATTCGTCAACAATAGCCCTAATGTGATAGATTCCTTTTTCATTTACTCTCTCCTACGTTCATTCTATGTTGATATTGGAACATCATAGCAAGCGTGGAATGAAGTTACAAGAAGAAAAGATTCGATCTTTTATTGATTTCACCACTTTAATTGCAAAAACTGTCGAATGAGATGTTGACGTGCACTTGCCTGTAGTGGCCAGCTTTCAATTTCGGTCAAAACTTGATCTCGTGTGCTAAATCCTTTGACGAAACCATTCAATCTAGCAGCAAATGTTGAACCCTTTAACGACTCTTCAGAAGTATATAGAGGATGTAACTGCTCCAAAACATTTGGGTAGCGCTTCAAATAGTATTTCTGATGACGTGCTTCAGCTAGTGTGAATTGTTCTAATCGCGTGATTTCCGTTTCAATCTGCTCCCCAAGCTCCTTCTCCATCTCATTTTTTACTTGAATGATTATCTGTTCTTGTTGATCATTATGGTAACGCAATGAAGAGACGTATTGTTGTCCTTTATATTGATCTCGATTAGGATAGTGATTACGCCAAAAATGAAGTAGTATTTCTTCGTATGAAATAATTTTCGGATCGTAATCGATTTCAACGGTTTCAGTATGATCTCCGATTGTCTTGTAAGTGGGGGCAACCGTAGTACCGCCTGCATAACCCACCCTTGTCCTTATTACACCCTGTAAGCTACCGAAGCGAGCTTCAGGACCCCAAAAACAGCCCATTCCAAATGTTGCGGTTTCCATTTCCCTGTTCTGTATTAGTTCTTTGTCCATTTCACTGATAGTTAGCAAGTCGAACCACTCCCTCGTATTAATCTCACTATAATGAAAATATAAATATAAAAAAGAGTCCATTTAGAGGTGGACTCTGTAAGAAATGCATCAAGATTTCCTGTGCTTTTTCCAATCATCTTCAAGCATACTATATACAATTAAGTCATGATAATGATCATACAAGTACTCGCCATCACGAATGATTCCTTCCTTCTTAAACCCTAATCGTTCAGGAATCGCTCGACTTCTTTTATTTTCCATACCACAGCGAATTTCTACGCGATGTACATTGTATTCGTCAAAAGCATAGTCAAGCAGTGAGGAGACCACGGCATGCATAATACCTTTTCCTTGATATGCCTCTGCTAGCCAAAAACCAATACTTGTTTGCTTATTTACATAGTTTACTGAATGAAATCCTGCGAAGCCAGCTAGGTTTCCTTTATACAGAATCCCCGCTTGAAATCCATCTTCTTCAGCAAACTGCTGTAACCAAGCTTCAATAATAGGACCGTACTGATCCGCATCAGTCATGGAATCCACCCACGGCAACCACTCCCGCAAATGTTCTCTTGACTCATCAACCAAAGCAAATAAAACTTCTGCGTCTTTCTGCCCTACAAGTTTTAATGAAATATCCTCTGATACTTGATGCACGAACATATCCTAACCCCTTTCACTGGCAGTTACTTTATCCCGTTCCCATCTCTTATATACCTACTTTAAGTCTGCCAGAAAAGAAAGTCAACTTAGGTATTTGTAATAATGAGAGAATGAAAGGTCCATCCTGATTAAATATTTTTACCCACTTTTAGTATTCCCTAGCAATGCATTATTCATCGCGGATATCTAACCCCAACATTGAGGCGAATTGAATTGCTTGCAAAGAAGATACAATACAACCTTCTAATTCTTTTAATGATACAGTCATACTTTCGAATTCTGAAGTCTTAATCTCCACACCTTTCAATGGGGTTTCATCAAAACTAGCAGAATCCAGATTGCTTTCTATAAAGTAGGTATGTTTCAGTTTACAATCAAAGAAATCTGCATCTTTAACGAGACATTTGTCGAACCAGACCCTTTCCCATTTTGCATGAACAAACGCAGAAAGATTGCATATACATTCCTCAAACAAGACATCTGTGAATCGAGAATTTGTAAAGTTCACGCCTAGCATTTTGCAATTATGAAAGCTTACTCGATGAATGCTTATACCGGTCAAGTCCGCATTAGAAAAATCACAGTTTTCAAACCGAACATCTGTAACAAAAAGTTCAGGTAGAGAGGCTCCTTGAAAACTTGAATTCTTAATAAGCATGCTAGTTAATTGAACACGCTCAATTTCTTGTCCATCTAGTCTTTCATCGACTATACATGCATTCTGCAAAAAGGGATCTTCATCATGGCGTACATCCTGTAGCTGTACGGATAGTAAGTGATCAGGAATTTTAGGTTGATTGCGCTTCATTTTATTTTCTCCTTTTCTTCAGGCTTTCCCAAAAGTATTATGGCCTAGTAAATGGTACTATATTAAAAAGAGGTGACGATAATGGAAATTAATGATCAAGTACGTAAAGAACTATTAGCGCAAGTAGAAAAGTTATCAGATGAAGAGATCAATAAAAAGCCTTCTGAAAACGAATGGTCTGTCAAACAACTTTTGCAACATCTGTATTTGATGGAAGGTGGAGTCACTAAAACCATTCAAAAACAGCTCGCTTCCGATGAGCAGAATATCACAACAGACAAGCCGATTCAGCTTACAGTAGATCGATCAACCAAAGTAGAAGCACCTAACTTCGCTACACCGACAGATGACTATTCTACGCTAGATGAGTTAAAATCTAAGCTTTCTGCTACTCATACCGCTTTGCGTGAAGTTGCCGATAGTGCAACAGAAGATCAATTAGCAGTGAAATCTTATCCACACCCTGTTTTTGGTGAAATGAGCCTTACACAGTGGATTCCATTTGTCGGTTATCACGAGTTGCGTCATATTGAACAAATTAAAGAAGTTAAAAATCAAATCGGTATCTGATAAAGACCCCCACTACGTATCATCAGTATAGTGGGGGTCATTTTATTTTCTATCGATATAAAAAATTGCTTGCTGAATACTTGAATATGTTTTCAACTCTTGATTCGGATCTTTAGCTGCCACCAACTTACGCGCTAGATCTGGAGAGACTCCCGTGACATATAAACTGCTGCCCATAAGCTCCAGAACTTGTTGTATTTCCAAAAGACGCTCTATAGAAGTTTCTTCATGCCAATAGAGACCCGTAACATCAACCATTACATGATCCACTGCTTGAGTGTGGACAAAACCACTTAACTTCTCGATTAGCAAATCAAATCGTTCTTCATTCATCTGACCGATCAACGAAACAGCTGCCAAATTATCGTAAATCATCATAATAGGAAGCATAAGCTGTTCAATCTCATGATCTTTGCTGTGAAGCTCTTCTATTTGTTTGTATTGTACAGAAACGTCTGTCTGTGTTCCAATAAAGAAATTCTTTCCTTCAATAGTGATAGGACGGATGCTTAAGCGATTCCAAAATAGACTACCATCCTTTTTATAGTTTTTTATCACAACTGTAAGAGGATTTCTTTCTGCTACCGCCCTTCTAATTTTCATCACAGTAGACGGATCCGTATCCTCTCCTTGTAGAAATCTGCAATTTCGCCCTAATACCTCATCTTCGGTATAGCCCGTCATAGTTTCGAACGTTTTATTCACAAAAATTATAGGATTGTCGTCTTGTGATGCATCTGTCACGATTGCTGAAACTCTACTTCCGTTAATTAACGCTTCCATTAACTGTTTTTGTATCGTGTCTGCTAAATTCTTTATTTTTCACACATCCCGTCGTTTTCAATAGATTCTTTTATTTATAGTAGCATATTCTTCTATATAAGACTTAGAAATATGAATAATCTATCTTCATCAATAGAAGTAAACTGTAAATGTCTCATTGAACACGATAATTTACTTGAAGACTTTTTCAACTGATAGAATAAAAAAACTCCCCTGACTTTTCAATAGTCAGAGGAGTTTCTATCTTATACACGTGCAACTTGCATCTCGTTAAATTCTTTTTCTGAGCACAAAACAAAGTGTTCAGGAGCAACTTCACGAAATTCCACTTTATCCTCTGGTTCGTATTGATGATCTTTCGGATTATACGGATGGCGTACACGTGACCGCTCATAAACTGGGTCCGGTAAAGGAATTGCTGACAGTAGAGACTTCGTATAAGCATGCATCGGATTTCGGTATAATTCATCCGCTGGAGCCATCTCTACCAGTTTACCAAAGTACATTACACCAATGCGATCGGAGATATATTTAACCATTGATAAATCATGGGCAATGAATAAATATGTCAAGCCTTTCTCTTCCTGTAATTCCTTCAACAAGTTTACAACTTGTGCTTGAATAGAAACGTCGAGTGCCGATATTGGCTCATCCGCAATGATGAATTCGGGATCTACGGCTAATGCACGAGCAATTCCGATACGTTGACGCTGACCACCTGAGAACTCATGGGGGTAACGTTCAGCGTGTTCACGATTCAACCCAACAGTTTCAAGTAAATCAATTACTCGTTGCTTGCGATCGGCTTTGCCTTTTACTAGACCATGTATATCGAGTCCTTCAGCAATAATATCTAGGACTTTCATTCTCGGATTCAATGAAGCATAAGGATCCTGGAAAATCATTTGCATCTTTCTATTCAATGCGTGAGTTTCTTTTTTACTTTTCGGTGCGTGTACATCTACACCATTGTAAAGAACTTGACCCGCTGTCGCGTCATATAATCGGATCATAGTACGCCCTGTTGTGGACTTACCACAACCTGACTCCCCTACTAAACCGAATGTTTCACCACGTTTAATAGTGAAGCTAATGTCATCAATCGCACGTACTTCAGTTGATTTCCCAGCGTTAAAATATTGTTTCAAATTACGTACTTCAATTAAATTATCTGACATCACACAGTACCTCCCGTCTGTTCAACATAGTACCGGCTACCCTTAAATGTTTTCATACGTTCAATAACAAGCGCTGGCGGTTCAACCTGTGGTGCTTGTGGGTGCAATAACCATGTCGCAGCGTAATGTGTATCACTCACTTTAAAGAACGGAGCCCGACGTTCCATATCAATCTTCATGGCATATTCGCTCCGCAACGCGAAAGCATCACCTTTTGGAGGATTCAATAAATCAGGCGGTGTTCCCGGAATTGCATAAAGTTTTTGATCCGCTAAATCCATGGATGGCATAGAGCTTAGCAAGCCCCAAGTGTATGGGTGCTGTGGATTATAGAAGATTTCATCCACAGTGCCTATTTCAACAATTCGACCACCGTACATAACAGCTACACGGTCTGCAACGTTTGCTACAACACCTAGATCGTGCGTGATAAATATGATAGATGTATCAGTCTTTTTCTGGATTTCTTTCATTAACTCTAGAATTTGCGCTTGAATCGTTACATCTAGTGCCGTAGTTGGCTCATCTGCGATCAGCACTTTCGGGTTACATGCTAGCGCAATTGCGATAACGATACGCTGGCGTTGCCCACCTGAAAATTGATGCGGATACATTTTGTAACGATTTTCTGCATTGGGAATGCCTACAAGATTCAATAACTCAATCGTCTGCTTGCGTGCTGCTGACTTGTTCAGCTTCTGATGTTTCAAAATGGGTTCCATAATTTGTCTGCCAATTGTCATAGTCGGGTTTAATGAAGTCATCGGATCCTGAAAGATCATCGAAATGTCTTTCCCACGAATCTTTTGCATATCTTTTTCAGGGATCTTCGTTAGATCTTTTCCTTCAAATAAAATTTCTCCATTTTTATATTCAGCACTCGACTCTGGAAGAAGTCGCATGATCGATTTCGTTGTTACCGATTTACCTGATCCCGACTCACCTACGATTGCGAGCGTTTCACCTTTGTGTAAATCAAAGTTTACACCACGGATAGCTTTCACTTCACCTGCAAATGTATGGAAGGAAAGCTCGAGGTCTTTTACTTCTAATATTTTTGTCAACTTGCTCTCCTCCTCTTAATCTTTCATTTTAGGATCTAGTGCATCACGCAGTCCATCACCAATCAAGTTAAATGCAATCATAAGAACACTGATAACAATAGCCGGGAACAATAAGACGTATGGTTGATTCTCCATCACTTTATATCCGTCATTGATCAATGTACCTAATGAAGCAGCTGGTGGCTGGAGTCCAATTCCGATAAAGCTTAGAAATGCCTCAAAGAAAATGGCATTTGGAATCGTGAACATTGTATTGATGATAATAATTCCAAGCATATTCGGCAACAAGTGCTTTGTAATGATTTTGCCATCTTTGGCACCTAGCGTACGTGAAGCCAAAACGAACTCCTGGGATTTATATTTTAATGTCTGTGCTCGTACAATCCGCGACATCCCTATCCAACCGGTTATGGTGATGGCGACAATTATCGCAGTTATTCCTGGGTCCATGATCATAATCATCAAAATGACGACAATTAATGTAGGTATACCGATCAATATCTCAACAATCCGTTGCATGATGTCGTCTGTCCGTCCACCAAAGTATCCGGAAATCCCACCATAAGCTACCCCTATAACCATATCAATAGCCGCGGCTACAAATGCGATGAATAGTGATACACGAGAACCTTCCCAAAGTCGTGTAAATAAATCACGACCAAGTCCATCTGTACCAAACCAATAGTACTCGTCAACTTTCTTCATTTCATATAGATTTACAGTTTTTCCAGCTAATTTACCGTCCCCATCAAATAGTCCTGTTGCTTCAATACCAGGAATTTTAGGTGGTAAGTTGGCGTGACGTAAGTTTTGCGTGTCACCCGCATGCCCATTTAAATGTGGACCGATTAATGCCATCAGTATAACTAACAGAAGAACGACCATACTGACAATAGCTGCTTTATTTTTACGGAGTCCTAACCATGCATCTTGCCAGAAACTCAAACTTGGTTTCTCTATACGTTCGGAATGATGCGCGTCAATTGTCACTCGCTCAAAATCTTCTGGTGTTAATTTTTCTTGTTCGTTTTCAATACGCATTATCCCTTACCTCCAGACACGCGGATACGTGGATCGATGACCCCGTATAAAATATCCACAATAAAAATAACTACTATAAGGAAGGCTGAGAACATTAATGTCGTACCCATGATCGTGGCATGGTCATTCGTCATGATAGACGATACGAATTGCTCACCAATTCCTGGAATAGCAAAAATTTGTTCTACTACAAGTGAACCGGTTACCAAGCCAGCTGCAAGTGGTCCGAGGACCGTGACTAAAGGTATTAATGCGTTTCGGAATGCGTGTTTGAAAGCAATTTCAAAACCATTGGCACCTTTTGCTTTCGCTAAAATAATATAATCTGAATTCAATACTTCTATCATCTCAGTCCGTATAAAGCGCGCGGATAGGGCTAGTGGCCCCATAGCGAGTGCAAGCGATGGCAGGACACTTGACTTCCAACCGTCATTCCACAAACCGACCGGTAATAGATGCCACTCTGAAGCAATCCAATATTGCAACAATGATGCAAATACAAAGGAAGGAATAGAAATACCTAGTATTGCCAAGAAGGTGCTTCCGTAATCCCAAAATGTATTATGCTTTAATGCTGCAAGCATACCAAGCAGGATACCGACAATGGTCCCGAAGACCATCGCTTGCGCTCCCAAGATTAAAGAAGGTTTCAATCTTTTAGCCAATAAGTCGTTGACACTCTTACCTTTAAATACAAAGGACGTCCCCAAGTCACCTTTAGCCAAATTTTTCATATAGATTGCATACTGCACAGGCTTAGGCTTATCGATCCCATATTTCTTTTCAACAATCGCTTTTTGTGTATCATTCAACTTATTGTAAGAAGCAATTGGTGAACCAGGCAATGTCTGCATGAGGAAAAAAGAGGCAGTTGCAATTAAAAATAGCGTTATAAACATATATACTATGCGTTTTCCAATATACTTAACCACGGTACGTTACACCTCCAAAAGAGTTTCTTACTTTACTTATTAGTAATCACTTGACAATTTTCGACAAAATACTTTTTAAATATTGCAACTATTCGCTGTTACTAAAAAGAGAGTATATGGAATACAGATCCCCATATACTCTCCCCTATTAAACTCAAGACTTTACAACGATACTATTACTTACCTGAAATATATGCCCACTTGAAGCTATAGTCCGCTCCGAATGGATGATCAACTAAGCCTTTGAAGTATGGCTTATGCAAGAAGATCAAACCACGTTGGTAAATTGGTGCAATTGCAGCGTCATCATCAAGTAGAATTTTCTCAGCTTGTGCGAATGCTTCATAACGCTCCTCAGGCTTAAGAGCCAATTCGCCTTTAGAATCTTCAATCAATTTATCGTACTCTGGATTAGAGTAAGACATCAAGTTATTTGTACCGTCTGTTACGAAAAGATCCAAGAATGAAATCGGATCCTGGAAGTCTGGTCCCCAACCTGATACTTGAATATCATAGTCTTGGTTGCCATCCAAATCCAAACGTACGGAGAATGGTACTTCTTTCAACGAAATTTTAAGTCCTTCTAGGTTACCTTCTAATTGAGACTTGAAGTACTCGTCCATTTTCTTAGAAAGTTCAGTGTCGCCACCAAGAATTTCTAGATCAAGAGATTCAACACCTAGTTCTTCAAGACCTTTTTTCCAATGATCTTGTGCTTCTTCCACATTGTACTCTAAGTGGTTGCCGCTTAAATCACGGAAGTCTTTTTCGTTTTCATCAAATGCAAAGTTTGTTGGTACTAAGAAGTTTGCAGCTAATGAACCGTTAGCTAGTACTACATCTACCATATCTTCCTTTTCGAAAGATTTAGCAATAGCTTTACGAATGTTTTCGTTCGCAAGTGGTGTTTCTTTACCATCACGCTCTTGGTTAAACTTGAAATAGAATACAGATGTTTCTGGTTGAATAACTGCTTCTTCATCATCACGGTATTGCATAGCTAGGTCACCAGAAACTCCGGCACGATCCAACTTACCATCTTGATAAAGTTTAATTGCAGTTGCAGAATCTTTTACAACGTTTACATGAATTTCATTAAGTTTAACGTTTTCTGCATCCCAGTAATGTTCGTTCTTAACATAAGTCCAGCTATCGCCTGTTCCATCCCATTTAGTTAAAACGAATGGTCCATTTGAAAGAAGGTTATCAGAGTTTGTTGCAAATGCATCCGCTTTAGAAGCTACAAACTCTTCTTTAAGTGGATAGAAAGTTCCGAATGACATAAGTGACAAGAAATATGGTACTGGACGCTCAAGTTTAACTTCAAACGTCTTCTCATCTATAGCTTTAACGCCAAGCTCAGATACTTCCATTTTTTCTTCAGAAATTGCTGTTGCGTTTTCTACTACACCAGACATCATGAATGGTCCGTAAGGTGAACCAGTTGCTGGATCAATTGCACGCTGCCAAGCATAAACGAAATCGTTAGCTGTTACAGGTGTTTCATCAGCCCACATTGCATCACGAAGTTTGAATGTATAAGTCAATCCATCTTCACTTACTTCTGCTTCTTCAGCAGCCATTGCAGGTTCTGCGATATTTTCTTGGTTTAAACGGTATAAACCTTCGTTGATATTATTCAACACGTTGAAGCCAACTGCGTCTTCTACGATTGATGAGTCAACAGATGGGATAGCAGCAGATTCAGCTAAGTATAATACTTGCTCAGCATCTGGCTCTCCTTCTTCGTCTTTGGCATGCTGTTTTTCTTCTGGTTCTTCAGTTGCCGCATCCTTGTCCTTGTCGTCCCCATCTGCTGCCGGCTTGTCTTCGTCTTTCGAACCGCCACATGCAGCTAAGAACATACTTAGCACTAATGTTAGTGCCATTAATAAAAGCCACTTATTGCTCTTCAAATTGTTGACCTCCCCTTCGGTGTTTTTGAAGTACTAACTTTTTCATTATACAAGAAAAACTTATGAATGTAAACGCTAACAACAATATTATCTTAATTTTAAACTATTATTGAAGATTCTACACATTCTTACTCATTTCTTGTATGATAGACAGTAGCTATCAACATTAATTAAGAAAAGAAGGACTTCTATGAAACGTAATAGTATTGTATTTCTCATATCGCAGCTGGTGATTATTATTTCTGCCTATTCAGTATACGGTAAAATCTCATTATTAGGCTATATTAATGCTTCCTTTTTCGTCAGTGGTCTTTTGTTATTCTTTGGTGGGCTTGTGTTTGTCGTCCGTACTGGCTTCTTCGACTTCTTCATGACGAGTTCACGTAAAGTGTTTGCTAGAAAAGGTCAAAGAGAAGCTATCGAATCTATGCGTGCTCCATCCGAAGTAATGTCGGCGAGTCCAGCTTGGTTCTTCATTGCAGGTATGCCAACTTTCATTTTAATGATTTTGGCGCTTATTTTATACTATCTATAAAAAAATCTCGGTACTTCCTTTATAGGAAATACCGAGATTTTTAATTTACTGATATATTTTATAACACAACGGTGATTA
The DNA here is from genome assembly GCF_002743245.1 of Sporosarcina sp. P26b. NCBI lineage: Bacteria > Bacillati > Bacillota > Bacilli > Caryophanales > Caryophanaceae > Sporosarcina > Sporosarcina sp. P26b. The sequence continues at coordinate 18,301 of NZ_PDYW01000010.1, read as the reverse complement.
CTTGCTATTTACTTCTATCGCATTTAAAAAAGCTTGATTATTTACGATCTTCTACCTCAAGTTTACTACCATCGTTGAATTTGATTTCCACTTCGAATTTTTCATAATCCGCTTGAAGATTAAAAGCTTCTAGTATACGATCAATTGTTTCTTACTGCGAGCTATCTTTTGTCACATCTAGGTTTTTCACTTTTGAATATACATCATCAAATGCTTCCTGACCTTTCAAATAAATTTCATTTAGTTCATCTTCTACTTTGGCTTTAATTGGTTCATTTTCATCTTGTTCAATTTCCGCTTCATACTCTTTGTCTTTTCCGTATGAAACGTCTAATTCAATTTCTTTAAATGATAGCTTGTCCATGTTGGCTTGCATATCTCCTGTTGCCGAGTCAGTCGAGGAATCTGTTGTAGTATCTGGTACAGCTCCATCAGTATTTTGATTTGTATCATCAGTAGCTGGTTCTAATGGTTGCTCTACCGGCGGATTAGCTGCATTAGAATTTTCTTCTACTTTATCATCTTTCGCATTCGTTCCACATCCCGCCAATGCAAGCGCCATGACTGATACCCCTGTTATTACTAAACGTTTCATAAAAATATTCCTCCTAGATGTCGTATTAACCCTAGTATTACCCTTTTTGCTACTTTCTAATCGGTTAGTTTTATTTAATGAAGGGTATGTTGGTAAGTAAAGGAGTGTTTTCGAATGAATAATCAGAATCCCTTAACCGCTAAAGAAGCAATTGATTCCATTGAGTCAGCTGTACATACGGAAAGTAGTTTGCGACGTGCGCACGCGACCGGAGTTGCATTTGATGCGACTTTTAAACCAACCGGTGCTGCAATGCCTTGGACAATAGCTACTCATCTACAGCAATCTGAAGTTCCTGCTGTTGTACGTTTTTCTCACAGTTCTACGAGCCCAAACCCGAATGAGCGATTGAATCCAATTAAAGGAATGGCAGTGCGCTTTCAATTATCTGATGGTACATTTACAAACTTGACTATGGTTAATATTCCAATCTTCATTAGTAAAACTCCAGAAGCCTTTATTCGTCTAATACAAGCATTTGATTCAAACAGTACATGGTCACAACGAATAGATGCTCTGATGCATGACACAGAGTACAAAGCATTTGCTTCCATTTTAAAAGAACTGAAACCGTATCGTAATTTCGAAACCCTTCATTACTATTCTATTCATGCGTACTTTTTGAAGAATATGGACTTTGATAGACAAGCCGTGCGATTTGAATGGCAACCTGTACCTCAAAATGACTTTGATACGGAAGGCAACTCTATGGAAAACGAACTCATTCATAAAGTAGAACAAGGACATCCTGTACGTTTTCGCTTACTTATGCAATTAGCTGAACAAGGAGATCAAACGAGTGACCCCACTATTGCCTGGCCAAATGACCGAAAGAAAATTGAGGCAGGAACTCTGACACTGAACTCTCTTCGTGCAGATAACGCAGAAGCCTTTGTTTTCGATCCAACAGTTACTATAGAAGGAATAGAATGCAGCGATGATCCGGTATTACTATTTCGCTCCGCTGCGTACGAGGAATCTGCCAAGCGACGTGGCGTAAATAATGAACTTTAATAAATCTCTAGAAAAACCTAAAGGAGCGGTTATAATGCTGAATTCATTTTTACTATTTTCACTAAACAAAATACATTATAAGCGTTAGCAAATTTTTTCTTGAAGAAAAGATAGGCTATAATCATCTAGAAAATCAAGTTCTTTCACTATCGCCAATACAAAGCTATGCTATCCTTGATTTTTTCATTATGTTTTTGTTAAACTATTGACGTGTCAATTCAATGGACGAATCAAACTCAATTTCCGATATGAATAAGAACGTGCTAGCTAAGCTGGCAGAAGGGGTTGACTACTTACTACAAGGAGCTGATGTGTATGACAACGGAAGAAGAAAAAACATTAAATACTATGGAAGAAGAGGAAACGGAAAAGGATTATTCCTTAGATCGTGTACCTCTAGAAGACCGTACTAAAAGTTGGCTAAGCATTACGAACATCACGTTCGGAATCGCGACTGCCATCTTTTACTTTCAAATGGGCAGCGTCATGGCTTTGCAATTCGGTGCACCAAACGCTATTGTGTCCGCAATCTATGCCATAATTGTAGCAGGCTTACTCGGTACCGTGATTGCCTACTTATCGGCTAAGTCCGGAATGAACGTGAATCTATTATCACGCGGAGGCGGGTTTGGTTATATTGGCTCATCGCTAACATCATTGATTTACGCCTCAAACTTCATTATGTATTGTGCATTTGAAGGACTAATTCTTGTATCGGCTGTGCACATTTTCATGCCTGACTTTCCAAAGTGGATTTTGATTGTCGTCTTTGGGACACTTGTCATTCCCTTGAATTGGTTCGGTATTGAGCAGCTAGACAAACTTCAAAAATGGTCTATGCCAGTTTTTCTTGTGTTTCTTGTTGCAGCTATTGTTTTATCATTTATTAAACCGGCTGTTTATACAGGTTCCGTGTTTTCGTACATGCCTGAAGGTGTCGAATTTGGTGGAACAGCATTATTGTTCTGTATCGGAATGCATAATGGAATCATGGGATTGACTGCTTTACTCGCATCAGATTATGCCCGTTTCTTAAAACCATCCGACCGAAAATTTGGTTCTATTGCAATCGGTTTCATTCCTCAAATTTTCTGTTACGGTGTAATGGGCGGACTTGGAATTTGGTTTGGCGTACGTTTCTTGGAAAAGGATCCCGGTGTATACATCGTACTATTGCTAGGTATTGGTGGAGCATTGTTTACGATGCTGACACAGTTACGAATTAATGTAACGAATATTTACAGCAGTTCCCTATCGCTATCAAATTTCTTCGAAAATGTATTCCGTTTCACACCGGGACGCAGATTCTGGGTAGTCGTCTCAGCTGTAAGTGCTATATTACTGATGCTTGGTGGAATCGTGGATCATCTAGATACGGTCATGACATTCCAGGGTGTTTTCCTATTTTCGTGGGCTGCTATTCTAGTGACGGATGCATTGGTCGTCAAAAAGTGGCTGAAAATTGGTCCGACCTATTATGTCGCTCGACAAGAGTACTTGTACAAATGGAACCCTGTCGGTGTCGCTTCATTACTAATAGCAAGTACGTTTGGCGCCGTTGCGGCGTCTGGTTATCTAGGTATATTCCTACAATCTACAGCTGCATTTGTCGCTGCTATACTGGCTGCTATACTGACAGTAATCATTGCCAAGTATACAAAAGGTAAATACTATTTAGTGCGTGAACCGAATGATATTACAGCAGATGATAAATTAAGTTAATAACTACAGTAATTCCCTACAAAGAAAAAATGCCTGAAAGATCGGTCAAGTCGATCCTTCAGGCATTTTTCATTCACTGTCTTCAGATAATCCCCTACGTTGGATGCTCCCCCACTCACGTTTACCACGCAGTGCACGTATAATTCCTTCAGCGCGCCAAACTAGCGTTAGCGGACGATACCAAAATACTTCAGTTAACGATAGCATTACTAAACGAAATAGATCTTGCACTTTCGGATAGGTATTACGGCTCCATGCTTCCAATAATACCGATGCCATTGAAAACAGGGATCCATATAGAATAAATAATAATCCTAAAATGCCCGCGAAGATCATATACACCTCTCCCATGAATAAAGAAAGCACAATGTACGCATAGCCAGCCAATTCAATTAATGGTCCAAGTAATTCAATGAATAAGAAATACGGAATCGATATCATACCTACTGAACCATACTTCGGATTGAATGCCATCTTTTTATGCAACCAAAGACTTTCAGCCAGTCCTTGATGCCAACGTCGGCGCTGTGTGCGTAGATCCTTGAAGTTATCAGGAGCTTCCGTCCAACAAACAGGATCCGGTGTAAAGACGATTTCTTTATCTTCTTTACGATCCGATATTTCCTCATGGAGCTTAACCACAAGTTCCATGTCCTCGCCGACTGTATTCTTGGCGTAACCACCTACTTGTAACACCCATTTTTTCGAAAAAACACTGAATGCACCCGATATGATTAATACTAGATTATATTTACTAAGCGCCATACGTCCCATTAGAAACGCACGCATATACTCTACAATTTGCATCATCACAATAGTTGAGCTTGGCAAGCCTTCTTTGACAACTTGCCCCATTTGGATTTCATATCCATTGGCAATCCGGACGTTGCCGCCTGTCGCAATAACTTCTTTATTAGACTCCATGATAGGCTTCATTACACGCAAGAGTGATGTGCGATCCAATATTGAATCCCCATCAATCGAACAGAAATATGGATACTTTGACACATTGATGCCTACATTTAAAGCATCCGCTTTTCCACCATTCACTTTCGTAATCAAAAGTAAATTGGGGTGCATATCAGATTGATAAATTGTTTCGATAGGCTGTGTTTCAATTTGCTGATTCACTACTTTTCGAATGGGTCTCATATTGAAATGCTCAATCACGATATCTTCGGTATTATCGGTAGAACCATCATTAACTACAAGTATCTCAAATTCAGGATACTGCAGTGCCAACAAAGAATAGATGTTACCAAGCACCCCCTCCTGCTCATTATAAGCAGGGACGATTACGGTTACAGGCTGTGTGTATATAAAATCTACTGCACCTTCATCCGATAAATTCTTCTGTAACTTTCGTTCTTTTCCTAACTGAGTGAATGCGATGATTAACATCGACGTATATGAGAAAATAACAGCCAACATATATACGAGCAATATATAGCCAACAAACGCAAAAACCGAGGAAGTAATTTCAGGTAAATTCATCTCATTACTCCTTTCCGAGCATCTCTTCAGCTACATCCACCGCGAACTCATCAGATGAAGTGGTAATGACAGAATAAAGTGCTTGTTGACCATTTTTTAATGATTTTATCGATTTTGCAGCTTGCGCGCGAACTGGATAAGTAGAATCCTTTATCAAGTGTTTAAGAACAGGCAATGCTTCTTCTGTAGGAGCAGAACGAAAAATCTTGGCAGTCATCAACCGTTCTTCCCAAACATCTGAATGTGAAAAACCTTCATATAATTTGAGCGCATCTGCGACTTCCAATTTAGCTATACTCTTTAACGCGCGGATCCGCAATTCTTGTGCCGGGCTATCCAGGCATTCATGTAACAGCGGAAGCCAATCGAGATAGTGACGAACACCTATAATTTCAATCAACGTCAATTGCAATACGTCAGGTAATTCGTTAAAGTCTTCAGCTAGTAAACTAATTTGTGTCTCATCCAATTCTAACAATAGCCTTTTATAATCAAACTCGCCTAGTGGGACTTTAGGGTGGATAAAATGTGCAATAAAATCAGTACGAGAAAACTTTATTATTATCTCGTAAATCAATAGATATTCTGCTTTTGGATAGATCTTTCTTTTGGCCAATACCTTGGAAACAGGATCCAGCATAAATGTTAAATTGAATAAACTGATCTTATTGAGTGCATTAATACGTACACCACTGCTCCGACTATGGAGATTCTTACTATAGTAGTCACTCATGTATAACGCTGCAAAAGTATTAACTTTTTTGTTGATTTCATCGGAAGAAAAATGGTAGCTAAAACGAAAAAACAATTCATCAATCGCTTCGAGTTCTAGTGGTCCGTTGGGCATAAGGACTTCAATCGGCATGCCATCTCCTAGTAAATATTCATACCAGTCATCTTTTCGAGCTTCGATATACTCTCTAATTCCTTTCTTGTTTTTCATTTCTTGCATTCTATAAAAAACGAGTAAAAAGAACATACCGAAAAGTATGATTAACAAGGTCACGATGACTAGTAACAATGAAACTAATAACTTATCCATAATAAATACGATTCAACACTTTCGTAATTTGCGCTTCAAATAAATGTGGATTAAAGGGTTTCGTTATATAATCATCAACACCATTTTCATAAGCAAAAATCATTTCTGCTTCACTTTTTCGCTTCGTCATCATAAATACATGGTATTTCTGAGAATTCGGTAATTCACGTAGTGTGTATAACACTTCTAAACCATTTTTTCTTGGAAGAATGTCATTCACAATAACTAAGTGAGTGTGAGACGATTGATACCAGTCAGATTCAATAAAGAATTGGCCGTCATGAAAAACGCGAATTTCCAGATCAAGTTGTTTTATCTTTACGCGCTCCACTAGTTTTTGTATAACCATCGTGACAACGGGATCTTCATCAATAATACTCACTCGCACACATTGTCTCTCCAATTTTTTAAGTGTGCGGTCTTTTATAAAAGGTGTATTCCCAGGTAGTTGTAAAGCACTGTTAACCGAATCATTCCCTATCTGTAATACTTCTTCAAGCGTGGCATCTCCATTACGAATTTCAATTACTGAAACACCTACCCGATACGAACGAGTTGATTCTGTACGGCGTAATCTATCAATAAAGACATCTGCCTCTTCTTCACCTGTATTAGCCATTAAAATAATATCCGGTTTACCTGTCGGGAAATTGAACAATAAATCAGAGTTACGTATTTGCTCGAGGAGGATCTTCTTAATTTCAGGACTTTCAGGACTTTTTACAAAGACTATAGTGAATACTTGCCGAAAACGTTTCGTATTCGCCATTTGCCAATAAAAGAGTTGCGGAAAGAGTGAAGCATCCAACATATTTAGTTCACTATTTTTGGTTTTCATACCGATTACACCTTTCTTCAGCTAATTTACTGTTAGAATTTCTTCGGGTAAGCCCATGAGTGTCAGCCGATCTTATAATGTTATTGCCCCTACTGTTATGATCCAATAACGGAATTCTTTTGCATCTTACGGACAACAAAACTTCCATTATAATGTACTTCACAACCCATTAAAACAGCGTTTTAAGGAATGATTTATAGTTTCAAATGCTTTCATTTTCACTATTTTTCCTATCATAGGTTTCATCCAAAATTTCTTCCATCATTGGGAAATATGTTAACCAGTAGAAAGCCGAGACATCTTTGGCAAAGTATTTATACACATTATGTATCCCCTGCCATTTCACAATTGGCTTTTTATCAAAATCTGCATAGTCTCCTGCAAAATAATATGTATTATTCTGTTCCTGGTGTAATACTGCAGGGAACGTTTCAGGTATGCCAGCCTCAAGTAAAACACTGCGTCCCTTTTCGGTTAAATCAAATTCATAAGTTGCCAATACATTCGTATTTTTAAACGGCTCGACTACATCAAACCAATAAAGATAATCAGATGAATACACTCTTGGAAACTTTTCTTTTCCGTCTTTTGTCAACTCAAAATGGGCAGCACTTTTATTTTCCTGTCCATCCAAGACAATCACTTCACCCGATGTATGGACAAATGTAAGGCCTGCACCCGAAAAGAACCACTCACTATTCATCTGCTCCTTATACCCATCAATAAGCCAATGGGGGACTTCTTCATTGCCCAAGTCAGTGAAATAGCGTCCAATCCAACCTGACCAGGTAATTCCTAGGTCATTTTGCATGATCGCACTCATTTCTTTACTGGTAGGTGATGCAAAACTATTAAACTCGGCAATCAACGTTGTGCTTTCATCCTTACTTGCCATTAATTCTCGCCACTCTAGCAGTTCCATTCCACCATATAAAAGTTCAGACCGTGAACCATCGGGCTTGTCCTTAAGATCGTCACTGAATACACCATAAGTATCTGCTACATAAATCATATCAAGTGGTCGGGTCCGGAACGGTTCCATAGCTATTTGATCAAATGGATCAAATCCATAATAATCGAGTTCGAGATCATAGAATTCTCCATCAGGACGTACAATTTTCTTTCCTTTTAATATATGGAATAAACCGTTATGCTCGCGATAATCCTTTTTGGCAACGGACTTATCAATTACTGCTATATCCATGATCTTTTCTTCTTTGAGTGTCCAATAAATTCGTGGCGACAAGACGAGTAAGATCAATACTAGTGCTATTACTATTTTTTTCACTATCTAGTCTCTCCTTTACTCTTGTCGACTGTTGTCTTACAACCGCAATTCTAGTATTATTATATCATCTATTATTCTTGTATACAATTAACATTTACATATCTTTAGTCTTAATATACTATATTCCTTTGCATAAATTATTGTATAATGAATATGTAGGACTATTAGATTACACCGTTCTACTTTATCTTATGTTTCTAAAGAAAGGTGACTACTATGTCGAAAAAAGTACGACTAATTTGGTTGGCGGCGATTTTATTGGTTCTATCAAACTTCATATGGTTAAAACCCATACTAACTATGCGCGTCGATCAACCAAAAGCCACTTGGTTGTGGCACACATCCCAAATAGTGGATAAGTCTGATTTACTCATTGGCTTTTTAGATCAAAAGAACGTATCTACTCTATATTTACAAGTCAACGCAGATATACCAGATGATGCATATCAACACTTTATTCAAAAAGCTAGTGAACATAATATTGAAGTACACGCTCTTGACGGTGCACCCCATTGGGCAACTGACCAAGATTCTGTACAAAGTTTCTTCCGTTGGGTTGAAAAGTATCAATCCATTTCGGATAAGACTGAACAATTCGCTGGTATTCATTTGGACATAGAGCCATACATACTGCCAACGTGGAATTCTAGTTTACAAAACACTATTGAGAGCTATCAGCAAAATATTCGATTTGCTGCGGGAGAATCTGCTCTTCTTGGACTGCACTTTGGAATCGATATACCATTTTGGTTTGATCAAACCTTCTATACGACTAACATGGGTGATGGCGTTCTATCTGAATGGCTAATCGACCAATCCGACAGCATAAATGTCATGGCCTACCGTAACAAGGCTAATGGCCGTAACGGAATAATCAGTTTAGCGCAAAGCGAAATGGATTATGCTAACGCTGCTGGTAAGCATGCACGCGTAGCAATAGAAACTAGTAAATCGTCTGAAGGTGATTACCTGTCGTTCTTTGGTAAGAGTAATACGTATATGGAGAATCAGTTAAAGGAAGTAGAGCGATCATTTAATCATTCTGAAGAATTCCATGGAATTGCCGTCCATTCATTAGAAAGCTGGATGAAACGAAAATAATAGTGGACCATACGAAGAAAAGCCGTCTCGTTTGGGAGACGGCTTTATATATAACGGCATATACACATTAAATTCAAGCTTTGTTATCTTGTTCATAGAAAACTGGTGGTACAGATCCAAACACTCTACGATGATATAACATAGGATCTTTGTTTTTCTCAACTTTTAGATCAACTACTTCACCAATAATAATGGTGTGGTCTCCCGCTTCAATCGTCTGGAAAGTCTTACATTCAAACACACCGAATGCGTCTTCAATAATCGGTAAACCATTATCCGACATTTCCCATTCACATGTAGAGAAACGATCCTCTACACGGCTTGCAAATGTACTACAAAGTTCCTTTTGATCTCCTGCAAGTACGTGTACAGCAAATTTACCGCCTTCAGTGAATGCTTTGATAGAAGAAACTCTGTGATCGATCGACCATAAGAGAAGCATAGGATCCAAGGATACAGAAGCAAACGAGTTTACTGTCAGTCCGACTGGTGTACCGTCTTCAGTTACTGCAGTAACCACTGTTACACCAGTGGGGTAATTCCCCATAATTTCTTTGAATAAATTCTGTTGTTCTTCTTTTTTCATAAAACATTCTCTCCTTTATTGATGAGCCATTTCGAGTAATTTATATAGTCCATTTCTCTGGAAATAGGCAAGTATATATATATCATAGCACTTCCACTATCTTTCTTCATTTTTCTCAACTTGTTATATGTTTTTCTTTCAGTTTATGCAACGTATTCATTTTGTATCATGCTACTTTAGCCAGTCACATTAAAGGTACTAAAGCTTTATTTTATATCTTACATGTTTATAAACACTAAATCCGGCTATTATAAACGTAGCAAGTCTATCAAACATTTCTAGGAGGATACGTATAATGAATTTAACTAATCTCAAGAAAAACAACTTATTCAAAGTGGGAGCAGCGGCAATTCTCTCTGTCGGCGTCCTCAGTGCATGCGGTGACGATGACCCGGTTATTGATGAAAATGATGATGTTGACGTTGAAGTAGATCAGCCAGCTGATGTTACACCAAATGATGATGCAGATATGGAGGAGCCTGAAGTAGATATGGAACCAGACGATGAAAACAAAGACTAATAAAAAACAGTAAATAATAGAAGCTCAAAACCCCTGAAATCAATTAAAGTATTTCAGAGGTTTTTTCTTCCTACTTATATTTAACTGAATATTTCGTTTGTTCAAAAGTTTTATTTACAAAAAGTTACATTATGTATAATCTCTAGACATTCATCACAACATGATATGTAGGAGTGCTATTGGTAAAATATGAAAGTCTTATACAAGGAGGAGAATAAAGTGACAGAACATAGACCGCATGAGGATACACAAAAAGGAATTAGTCGTAGAAATTTCATTAAAAATACCGGCTTAGTGGCGGGAGGTCTAGTTGGCGGATCATTATTCGGTGGTCTATTGACTAACCAGCTACAAAAACCAAATGCACCTATTAACTCAGAAAAAGAAGTCAGCCACTTATTAGAAGCACGTACATTCTTTAGTAATAGCGAAGATTTTCTTATCCTTTCTGCTGCTACTGAAAGGTTATTTCCTACCGACGATTTAGGACCAGGCGCTATTGAACTAGGTGTCCCCTACTTTATCGACCGACAGCTTGCTGGCGAATGGGGAATGAATGCAAAAGAATATATGAAAGGGCCGTTTTTGCAGACAGGTGTGGTAGACGCATATGAAAGCCAAGCAGATTCGACCCAAGACCAAGGTCCAAATGCCGAAACGCAAGTACCTACACCAGCCTTTAGATATCAGACACCTATGACAAGGGGAGATATTTTCATGGAAGGTGTACAAGCATTGGAACAAACCGCACAGGAGAAATTCAAAACGAACTTCCATAAGCTAGAGCCGAAACAGCAAGATGAGATTTTGCAGATGTTTGACGATGGTAAAGCGAAGATGAACGGTGTCGCTTCGACAACATTCTTTAATCTATTATTACAAACAACTATTGAAGGAGCTTATGCTGACCCCGTCTATGGTGGAAATCGCAATATGGAAGGCTGGAGGATGAAAGAATTCCCCGGTCCACGTATGAGCTATACCGCGGATATAGAAAAAGAAGACTTCATCGTAATGAAACCTGAAAGCTTACGAAATTATCAAGGTCATTAAAAACAGGAGGAACTCATATGGCAAAGAAATTAAAAAAGGTAGATGTAGTCGTAGTAGGAAGCGGCTGGGCAGGTGGAGTAGTTTCTGCAGAGCTGGCCAAGGCCGGATACCAGGTAGTAACACTTGAACGAGGTAAAAAACAAGATCGACAAGACTATATAGGAGTTAAAGACGAATTGCGTTATACAGATCGTTATGAAATGATGCAAAACTTATCTCCTGAAACGATTACTTCACGCGTGAAAATTGAAGATACCGCTCTCCCTGTCCGAACAAGAGCAGAAATGATGGCTGGTACCGATCTAGGTGGGGGTAGTGTTCACTGGGCAGGTGCTACATATCGCTGGAGAGCTATCGATTTTGAATTGCGTTCCAAAACTATTGAAAGGTATGGGAAAGAGAAAATTCCTGAAGGCATGACGATTCAAGACTGGGGTATTACATATGACGAAATGGAACCTTATTACGATAAGTGGGAGAAAACCGCTGGAATTTCAGGCGAGCCCGATCCACTTGGTGACAAGCGTTCAAGTGATTACCCTAACCCGCCTATGTTAGCATCACCGGCTGTAAAATTATTCAAAGAAACGACTGAGAGGATGGGTTATCACCCTTTCCAAGTCGCTGCCGGTAACTTATCACAAGCGTATACTAATCCAGATGGTGAAAAATTAAATGCATGTATGTTCTGCTCTTATTGTACGATGTACGGTTGTGATTTTACGGCTAAATCGGACCCATTGGCTACAGTTATTCCGACTGCACGCAAAACCGGAAACTGCGAAATCCGCACCAATTCTTTAGTACGTCGAGTTCTGCATAAAGACGGTAAGGCAACCGGTGTTATGTTTACTGATACACGTACAGGAATTGAATATGAGCAGCCAGCAGACGTTGTTGTATTAGGTGCATTTTCATTCACTAATAATCGTTTATTGATGCTTTCAGAAATCGGAACACAGTATGATCCAGCCACACGTAAAGGAACCATTGGTCGCAACTTTAACGGACAATTCAACATCACATTCCTTGGAGCTCGAGGCTTCTTTGAAAATAAAAAGTTTAATCTCTACATGGGGGCAGGTGCTCTGGGTGGTACGTTGAGTGACTTTGCTGGTGATAATTTTGATCACTCTAATGTAGACTTCATCAACGGTGGCGGTATCGAAATGCGTCAATACGGTGATGGGGCTATTTCTACAAACCACGTCCCAAGCGGCACACCAAAGTGGGGACCTGAGTTCAAGAAAAACTCAATCCATTATGCTAATCGTTCACTAGTCGCATGGTATACACCTGCTGTTATGTCATGGTGGCATAACTACGTAGATTTGGATCCAACATACAAAGATGAATACGGAGATCCCCTATTACGTATAACGAATCGTTACACAGACCACGATCGAAATATGGCGAAATTTGGAATCGAGAAATGTAGTGAAATCATGAAAGAAATGGGTGCCGATATCATTGACGAGGATGAAGTGCCTGAAGAGTTCGATCATATCTATTCAGGTGGACACTACGCAGGCGGAATTATTATGGGGGCGGATCCTGAAACATCTGCAGTGAATAACTACCTTCAAATGTGGGAGATGGACAACTTATTCGTAGTGGGTGGTTCCGCATTTCCTCAATTTGGTGGACATCATCCGACTTCAACCATTGGCGCATTGGCATATCGGGCAGCAGAAGGTGTAGAGAAGTATTTAAAAGAAGGTGGTCAGCTTGCAGAAGCCAAGCAAGAGACTTTAAACGCCTAACAAAACATCTGGTTCTATCGTCTATTTATGTACTTATTGAATTCAAATACTCAAAAATCCAGATTCGCAGGGCAACACTGCGAATCTGGATTTTTCTTTATCGTACATTAGAAGCGACAATTCCTAATCGATCACGTTCAATTGCACCCAACTTGTACATATGTTGACGGAAACAAGACATAACAAATGCGTGCATATTGGCTTGTGTAACGTAATAAACAAACCACGGAATGGAAGGGAGATAATCATGAATGGCAATGATTACTTCATTCGATCCCGGAATCTTTCGAAACTCCATTCTGCCACGTTCATTGGAATCAGGATCCATTAATAATCCACCCGTTATATAGTAAAGCGAGCGATCTTTTGTACTACGATCAGCAGAATAACTAAGTTCTAATAGTGTTCGATCGCCTAGAAAACCGATGCGACAGTTTAATTGGTCGTCTACTTCCGTCTTGACCCAAGGATTAAGGAAAGTAGAAAGCCACTTGACGTAATAACGTGCAGTCTCATCAGCTGTCCAGCTATGAGGCAACGCGATTCGTTGTACAGATCGTACATCCTGTTTAAGCGGCCCCATTGGTGATTTCTTTTTCGGTGTTTCTTTTTCTTTCGTTTCTGCTTCAAGCGCTTCTCTTGCCGCTTGAATAAATGGAATTTCACCGTCACTAATACCTTCCATATAATGCTTCGGATTCACGACCATTGGATGTTTCAAGCTTTCCACCAATGGATAGACAATTTCTTTCGGTGTTTGTGTCACGAGACGCAACCAAAGCCTTGATAGACTTAGCGAGAAGAATGGAACATCCAACATTCGTGAAGATTTCCCTGCTACTTCTGCAGTTTTCTCCATCATAACTTTATACGTCATAACCTCAGGACCACCTATATCGATAGATCGTTGCGCAGGTTCAAAGTCTAGTATTAATGAACTTAATGATTTCATCACATCATCGAGTGCGACGGGCTGTGTATCGGAACGTGTCCATTTAGGTAAAATCATTATCGGAAGCCGTCTAACTAGCTTCGACAAAATTGGGAATGAAGAACCTTTGGGGCCGACTATCAGCCCTGCACGTAATGCGGTGACAGGAACAGTATACGATCGCAAAATACGTTCCACTTCCAAACGGCTTTTTAAATGCCTGGATAAATCTTTTTCATCTTCATCTGGAATAATCCCACCCAAATAGACGATCTGCTTAATTCCTTGTTTTTTCGCGGCCTGTGCAAAATTATCTGCCAATATAACATCCATATCTTCAAAAGTTCCTTGAGATAGTTTCGCTGATTTCAACATAGAATGAACGAGATAAACCGCAACATCAGCACCTGCCAAAACCTTCTCCGCATCTTTCATAGAAAACAAATCACAAGAACGCCACTCTACATCTTCCGTATTCTGCCTCTGATCGCCATTGCGTGACAGACCAATAACTTTAGCTTTCCCTTTAAGTTTCTTCAATAGATTATTGCCGATATAACCACTCGCGCCAGCTACAGCTACGACCAATTTCTTCTCACCCATACAATCTCACCCTCTCTTGTACGTATACATTGAAAGTACCCATTCTAAGAGTTTTATAAGCCTATATATTTAATTAATACAACTTTTAAGCAGTAGTCTTTGCTTTTTTCATTAAAAGTATTTATAATGATATGAACGAGGAAAACTATATTTGTTTTTTAAGTTTTGTTTGATATGTATAAAGATAGGGGTCCGATAAATGAAAGCACGTATTATGAAAGCTTTCCTCGAAGAAATTCATGAGAAAAGTATGAAGTTCACAATGGATGATCTAGCGAAAAGACTGGGCATCAGTAAACGGACGTTATACGAAAATTTTTCTTCAAAAACGGAAATTTTAGATGCGATTATTGACTCGACATTACGAGAGTTTGACGAAAAAACCGATATCATCATGAAAGACAATGAACTACAACTTGTAGATAAGATCAAGAAAGTCATAACAGTTATTCCAAAGTATAATGATTTTTATAACTGGCAAATCCTCGATCAGATGAGAAAAACACATCCCGTACAATGGGAACGCGTCCACTCTGCACTTCATGAATGGGATGAACTACGCGAATTGATTGAACAAGGTATTCATGAAGGTATTATTGCCGATCAAAATATAGAGTTACTAATGAAATTGATTATAGATGCAACGAACTCCACTCTTGATCGAAAATTTTTCTACGAAAATCGCATGACCGTAACCGAAGCACTGGATTCTATTGTGGATATCCTGTTGTTCGGATTTATTAAGAAAAGTGACGACTAAAAAAACTAATAAAACACTAAAAGTTTTTCTGTTTTACAAAATATGAAAGCGAGATGGAATTATGAGCCTCCACGCATGTGAGGTAACGAATGAAAATTGGCAGGATGTTGCCTATTTATCTGTACACGAAAACCAAAAGAACTTTATTGAAAGCAATTCATTTTCACTAGCACAATCTCAATTTGAACCTGAATGGAAGTCTATTGGGTTATACGATGGAGAGGAACTAGTCGGCTATGCAATGCATGGACGTGAAGCAGATGGCAATGTATGGCTGGATCGCTTTATGATAGATCAGCATCATCAAGGGAAAGGCTATGCTAGCAGATTTCTTAAACTTCTACTAACCAGAATGGAAGAAAAGTATCAATGCAATAAGATCTACTTAAGTATTTATCCAAGTAATAAAGCCGCACAGCGTTTATACGAAAAGTTCGGTTTTAAGTTAAATGGAAAAATTGATGATGTAGGTGAATTCCCTTGCCTCATCATGGAACTTGATCTTCAAAGGAGTCCTTTGCAATGAATTCTTCTTCACCCAAATTCAATCAATTAGATACTGAGCCAGTAGGACGTATCTTTTTACGTTACTTGATACCTTCAACTGTCGGTATGTTACTAATGGCAATCAATATTGTGGCAGACGGCATCATGGTCGGTAATCGATTGGGTGCAGAAGCATTAGCGGGAGTCGGAATTTCGGCTCCCGTTTATACTATCTTTTTTGCTATTTCTTTATGGATTGGTATCGGTGCTGCTACAAAATATTCGATGGCTATGGGCGCTAAGGATACGCAAAAAGCCCGGTCGATCTTTACGCACGCTATTATTTCCATATTCTTATTTACTATTGTATTAGGTTTGACTGCCTTTATCTTTAGGGATCCACTAGCATACGCGCTTGGGGCCAATGCGACCACATTCCCTTATGTATCGCAATACTTATTTGTTATTTTATTATTTGGTTTTATCTTCACTGTAGAAAACACTTTTAGTATTTTCGTGCGAAATGATGGAGCACCGAACCTCTCAATGGCTGGTTTGATTGTGACGTCTGTCGTCAATATTATTTTGAACTACGTGTTCTTATTCATTTTAGACTACGGAGTCGCTGGTGCTGCATCAGCGACAATTATTGCTTCGTTTTTGGGTATGCTCGTACT
The DNA here is from genome assembly GCF_002743245.1 of Sporosarcina sp. P26b. Classification (NCBI taxonomy): domain Bacteria; kingdom Bacillati; phylum Bacillota; class Bacilli; order Caryophanales; family Caryophanaceae; genus Sporosarcina; species Sporosarcina sp. P26b. The sequence continues at coordinate 1,828 of NZ_PDYW01000010.1, read as the reverse complement.
AGTAACACACTTCTTTAGGCAGACCAATAACTTGAAACTGATTCGCTTGAAATTCAATAAAAAACTATTTCTAGCGATTCTATTCATTGGATTCCCAAGTTTCTTATCCGAATTGGGTATATCCTTCTTTACCATCACACATAATATTGCGTTCGAACGAATGGCTGGTACGGAAGGTGTTGCAGCGTTCTCTATTTTGAATTATGTGCACAGCGTCATGCTGATGCTATTCCTAGGAATGGGTGGTGCAATACAACCACTGATTAGTTATTATAGAGGTTCTGGCAACCGAGAAAGAATGAAGGAAACCGTTAAAAAGGCCACCCTCACTGTCGTCATTGCAGGTGCTGTATTTTTCCTCGTGGGACAGTTCGCAGCAGGCCCTATTGTATCGATTTTCGGAGTCTTCCCACAAGCCGTCAGAGATTTGGCCACTACCGGAATTAATTTATTCTTCATTGCCTATTTATTCACAGGTACGAACTTCGTGATGATGACGTATTATCAGTCAGTCGGTAATGTTCGGATGGCGACTTGGATCACCGCTTCTCGCGAAATTATTATTATGTTGATTTTCTTGATGATTTTACCACGCTTCTTTGGGCTAAATGGGATTTGGCTATCTATCCCTGCGTCTGAGTTTATCGTATTTGTTGGAGTATATTTATATCAACGAAACGCGACTCGTCATTCACTGAGTGGGTAACGTGATTACAGACAAAAGTTATAGTGCAGATCCTAAATGGATACTGCGCTATTTTGTTCCTTTCATAAATAATAGTGATATACTGAAAGAGCAACTGAATATCGTGTTAGAGATAGGTGCGTTTATTTTTCTTAAACGCTTAAAAGGGAAATCGGTGAAAAACCGATGCTGTCCCGCAACTGTGAGTTGGAGTATAATTCGTTACCACTGTTTCACCGCAAGGGAAATGGGAAGGTGAATTATACGTTGAAGACGAGCCAGGAGACCTGCCTAGATCAGTACACACCAATAACCTACGCGGATAGGAGGTGTCAAGTGCGGCTTATGAACAATCATACACAAGCCGACGTACGAAAAAACGGGATCAGGACATTCATTAGGTGGCTTCGATACAGCTTCTATCGATCCACTATATATGAATATCCGACTGAACCGTTTAATTCGTCATGGCTTCCCACTTAACATCCTTCCAGGCATTTACTCGGACGGATGTTTTTTTGTCGACGAACCACTACAAAACACGATGAGGAGAATGAATTATGAATAACCAAACAATCGATGATTTTACAAACTTATTAAAGGATACGCTGATGTCGGACCGAGTGAGCACTCACTCTACTCCACTCCCCTTAGTACTCAATGATGTGAAAAGACAGATTTCCGAAGATACTTCAAAAGATCAAACAGAAAAAGAACAGCAGCTTTATAATTTAGATAAAGCATATAAAACAGTAGTAAAAGAATTGGTTGGTAGTAACTAATAATAAATAGAGGCTGGGACAAAACCCTCCTTGAAATCGAAAAAGAACGGACCCATTGAAGTTTATGGGGTCCGTTCTTTTTTATATAGGATTTTTTAATTTTAGGAAGAAAAAAAGGATACCTTCTGATAAAATTTAGTCACCACAACAAAAAGTATCGGAGGTATCCTTATGTTTAAAGATTATAACATGAATCAACTGATTTTACCTTTAGATTTAGAAATCAGCTTACAAGAACATGATATTGCTTACGCTGTGCATGATCTAATTGAAAGCATACCTAATGAAGCTTTTGACGGTTTTTTGCGTGAGACAGGTTGCCCATCTTATCATCCACGTATGATGTTAAAGATCATTTTGT
>NZ_PDYW01000009.1:0-89281 GCF_002743245.1 Sporosarcina sp. P26b | reverse complement strand
TACTTACAGTATCTACAAAAGTATGTACTTTCAGGTAGACGATTCTCTTTACTAGTCATATAAATTCTTTTTGGGTCAATAGAATAATGCGACAAGCCTTGTCATCATCACCTTTTCAAGAGGGAGTCGCCGCCAACTTCCGCTTCCATCCTACGTTGATAGTGGAAGTACTTAGATCGCTCATTGTAGGTAGTATTTGAATTATTGTTTTGTCTTAACTTCTTTAGATACAAGTACTGAAGTTCAAAAAACCATTACAACACTTATTTCAATGCACAACAAAAAGTGTCTCCTCCTTACATTGCAAGGGATTGGAGCGTAGGAGGGGGCGACTCCGGGAGGATCAGCGTGAGCCTTGAGACCCTGGACGTAGCGCAGCGAAGGAAGCGGCTCAAGCCACGCCCTCCGGAAAGCGTCCCCTCCGAAGCGCAAATCCCCACCCCAACACTCTGCCAACTTTCAAATTAAGTAACCCAATGTAATCCAAACTACTTAAACGTTAAAGCTTCAAACAAGATAACCAAGCAAATCCATACCAAAAGTCCTTCAAAACCTTTATACAAAGCCTTCAAACAAATATGTCGAATGTTTGACAAAGAGAACACATTGTGAATTTATTCACTAGAATCAATTGACATCAAAAAGCCCCTATTGTATGCTAACAAAGGGTAAGATTGATAAGGAACTCATACATAAATTGAGTACAGAAATCATGTTTCAGAGGTTTCAAGTCTTCACTCAGAAACGCAAAATCCTAAAACTTTGTGGACGTCGCACATAGCAACGTCACCTGGTGAACGGAAAATTGCGATTCACTTACAATTTCCAGGTTCCTTTGCAAGGAATCTATGTCGTTGAAAGATGATCTAAACGACAAAGACTCATCTCTCGACAATTGTCGAGAACTACTGAACACTTCAGACGCTGTTATCCAAAATACGAATTGGGAGAATCGACAATGCAAAGTATGCAGGAAATTTTTACACAGCAAAAGAAGAGTTTCTTTTTTTTGCTTGCATTGTTCGTGCTCGGCTGGTTCTTCTTGGACTACCGTACCATCTTCGCGGGACTCATCTTAGGTTCACTTTTCGGAATGTATAACTTTTGGATTCTCGTTCGACGTATGGAGCGGTTTGACCGATCCATTACGGAGGAAACACGTGCGAAGTCACTAGGTATGGGCTTGCGTTTTGCATCAGGTGTAGGGGCTACGGCCATTGCACTCGTTATGCCGGAAGAGTTTGATCTGATCAGCACGGTAATCGGGTTAATGATACCCTACGCATTGCTGTTTACTGGTCATCTGCTGTTCCAATGGAAGCAATGACACTTTACTAGCAAGGGGAGGTGAACAAAAACGTGAATCATGAAAATCCACAGTTTATTTTATTCGGGATCGGGTTTAACCCATCGAATATACTGATGTTATTTGTAACGTGTCTGATTGTCTTCCTGATTGCAGTTGCATCTACGCGGCGGCTTCAAATGAAACCTACGGGTATGCAAAACTTCATGGAGTGGGTTATGGACTTCGTCAAAGGCATCATCAAAAATAACATGGACTGGAAAACGGGAGGCCGCTTCCACGTACTAGGCATCACTTTGATCATGTTTGTATTCGTTGCAAATATGATTGGACTTCCATTCGCAATCGTGTGGGATCACCAACTTTGGTGGAAATCACCGACAGCCGATCCAGTTATCACGTTAACCCTCGCTGCTACAGTTGTTGCGTTAACGCATTACTATGGTGTGAAACAACTCGGAATGGGCAAGTATTTGAAAACATACTTCCAACCGATTCCATTCTTGGCACCATTGAAGATCATTGAGGAATTCGCAAATACGTTGACACTCGGTCTTCGTCTTTACGGTAACATTTTCGCAGGTGAAATCTTAATTGGTTTGCTTGCAACATTGGGTGCTTCAAGCATCTTCGGTCTTGCCGGAGCTGTTATACCAGCACTTGCATGGCTCGGATTCTCGGTATTTATCGGGGCAATCCAAGCGTTTATCTTCGTTATGTTAACGATGGTCTATATGGCTCACAAAGTCAGCACAGACCACTAAACATATATTTACCCCGGAATAGGGGAACAAAACTACAAAGAATATTAGGAGGAAATACAAAATGGCAGGTATGGGATTATTAGCAGCAGCTATTGCAGTTGGTCTAGGAGCACTTGGTGCAGGTATCGGTAACGGTTTGATCGTTTCTAAGACAGTTGAAGGGATCGCTCGTCAACCAGAAGCACGTGGCGTTCTACAAACAACAATGTTCATTGGTGTTGCATTGGTAGAGGCACTTCCAATCATCGCAACAGTTATCGCGTTTATCGTAATGAACAAATAATTTTCGTAATGGTGGCGAAGCACGTAGAAATAGGTCTTCGCCATGCTTTATGTGGTAAAACATATGAATGAAATGAACATAGAATACATCTGCTTTGGCAGAAGAACGAAACAAAGAGTCATGAGCTCTTGAAGGGAGTGAAACAATCGTGTTGGATACCTTCGTCCTCTTATCAGCAAACGCTGACGCAGGATTTTTAGCTAGCTTAAACCAACGTCTGAACCTAGGCGACATTATCGTCACTGTAGTATTTTTCACGATTCTCATGGTACTTCTAAAGAAGTTTGCATGGGGTCCGTTAATGGGCGTGATGGATCAACGAGCGCAATTAATCGCTACCGAGATCGAACAAGCCGAAACAAGTCGTCAAGAATCTGCAAAGCTTCTTGAAGAGCAGCGTGCTCTATTGAAAGAAGCACGTGAAAGCGCACAATCTATTGTAGAAAATGCGAAAAAACAAGGTGATACTCAACGTGAAGAGCTGATTATGGCTGCACGCGCTGAAGCGAACCGTATGAAAGAATCTGCAACTCTTGAAATTGCTACTGAAAAAGAGAAAGCAGTTGCAGCAGTACGCGAAGAATTCGTATCTCTTTCTATCTTGGCTGCGTCTAAGGTTCTTGGGAAAGAAATTTCTGAGGAAGATAACCGCGCATTGATCGAAGAAACGATTGTGAAGGCAGGCGAAGGGCGATGAGCCAATCGGTAATCGCAAAACGTTATGCCGTAGCATTGTTTGAAGCCGCACAGGAAAAGCAACAAACTGTTTCCGTGCAAACTGATTTAAAAGAATTGCAAAAAGTCTTCGCTGCAGAAAAGCAGTTTGACGAACTATTAGTTTCGCCAAAGTTCTCACCAGAACAGAAGAAAGAATTGATGGGACAACTTTTCAATGGAGCAAATCAACTTGTCTTGAACACACTATATGTGTTGATCGATGCAGGTCGTATTGGAGAGATAGACAATCTAATCGAAGACTTCCTGGAACTTGCTAACGAAGCTTCCGGAGTTGCCGAAGCGAAAGTCTACTCTACGCGTTTGCTTTCTGATGAAGAAAGTTCAGCGATCTCTACTGCCTTTGCGCATAAAGTAGGGAAACAATCATTGCATATTCAAAACGTAATTGATCCAAGCTTGATCGGTGGCATTCGCCTTCAGATCGGCAATCAAATTTACGATAGCAGTATTAGCGCTAAGTTAGCGCGTCTTGAACGTCAATTAATCAATTAATTTGAATTAAGAGGGGTGACATACATGGGCATCAAAGCTGAAGAAATTAGCGGTCTGATCAAACAGCAGATCGAAAATTATCAGTCTGAAATGGAAGTAAGTGAAGTAGGTACTGTAATCCGTGTAGGTGACGGTATCGCACTTGCTCATGGCCTCGACAATGTCATGGCGGGGGAACTTCTTGAGTTCTCTACCGGCGTAATGGGTCTGGCACAAAACTTGGAAGCGAACAACGTAGGTATCGTTATCCTTGGGCCATACACAGACATTAAAGAAGGCGATGAAGTTCGTCGTACAGGCCGTATTATGGAAGTACCAGTCGGAGAAGAATTGATCGGCCGTGTCGTCAATTCACTTGGACAACCAGTTGATGGACTTGGTCCAATCAACACAACAAAAACTCGTCCTATCGAAAGCCCTGCACAAGGGGTTATGGCGCGTAAATCAGTTCACGAACCACTACAAACAGGAATCAAAGCGATTGACGCTCTAGTTCCGATTGGCCGTGGACAACGTGAATTAATCATCGGTGACCGTCAAACAGGTAAAACTACTGTTGCGATTGATGCAATCCTAAACCAAGCTGACCAAGACATGATCTGTATCTATGTTGCAATTGGTCAAAAAGAATCTACTGTTCGTGGAGTTGTTGAAACTCTACGCAGAAACGGTGCACTCGATTACACAATCGTAGTAACTGCATCTGCATCTAGCCCGTCGCCAATGCTATTCTTGGCACCATACACAGGTATTTCGATGGCAGAAGAATTCATGTTCGCAGGCAAGCACGTGCTAATCGTTTATGATGATCTATCTAAACAAGCAGCAGCTTACCGTGAACTTTCCTTGCTACTTCGTCGTCCTCCAGGTCGTGAAGCATATCCAGGTGATGTCTTCTACCTACACAGCCGTTTACTTGAGCGTGCTGCGAAGTTGAATGACGATCTAGGAGCAGGATCTATCACAGCATTGCCGTTCGTTGAGACACAAGCAGGAGATATCTCCGCTTATATCCCAACAAACGTAATCTCTATTACAGACGGACAAATCTTCTTGCAGTCTGACCTATTCTTCTCAGGTGTACGTCCAGCGATCAACGCCGGTCTTTCCGTATCCCGTGTTGGTGGATCAGCGCAAATTAAAGCAATGAAGAAAGTTGCCGGTACGCTTCGTTTGGACTTGGCAGCATTCCGTGAACTAGAAGCATTCTCACAATTCGGTTCGGATCTAGACCCTACGACAAGAGCGAAACTGGACCGCGGTCACCGCACAGTTGAAATCTTGAAGCAGGACTTGAACAAGCCGTTGAAAGTCGAATACCAAGTTATCAGTCTATATGCACTGACACGCGGTTACCTCGACGATATTCCAGTAAAAGACGTATTGCGTTTTGAAAGTGAAATCACTAGCTGGTTAGAATCCAACCATACGGAAGTGTATGATCATATCCGTACAACGAAAGATCTTCCAGCTGATGACGTAATGAGCGCAGCGTTCAACGAATTCAAGAAAAATTTCGTAGTTTCTGAAGCGTAATATTCCTTGAATGGATCTTAAAATAAAGGTGGTGAATAGCCAGTGGCGTCCTTACGCGAGATAGAAAGCCGTATTGCTTCAACAAAAAAGACGAGTCAAATCACGAGAGCGATGCAAATGGTATCTGCTTCAAAACTGAACCGTGCAGAAGTGAATGCGAAGAAATTCGTACCTTACATGGATAAAGTAGAAGAAGTAGTTGGTGCTATTGCAGCCGTAACGAAAGATTCCGGACATCCTCTATTAACAGCACGTCCCGTTAAGAAGTCTGCGTACATCGTAGTTACTTCTGACCGTGGTCTAGTTGGTGGATACAACGCGCACATTTTCCGTGCAGTTACCCGTGCAATCGAACAACGCCATAAATCGAAAGATGAAGTGGTCATTATCGCGATCGGTCGTAAAGGCTATGAATTCTTCGGCCGTCTGGGTTACCAGATCGAAGAAAGCCTGATCGGACTTTCGGATCACCCTCGTTTTGAAGAAGTAAAAGATATCGCGAATCGGGCTGTTGGCATGTTCACAGAAGGCGTTTATGATGAAGTGTTCTTGTATTACAACCACTTCATCTCCGCCATCTCCAACGAAGCAACTGAACGTAAATTGCTTCCACTCACAGATATTTCATCAGGTTCAGCTAATTCATCTTATGAGTTCGAGCCTTCAGCAGAAGCGATTCTCGAAACACTTCTCCCACAATACACGGAGAGTCTCATTTATGGAGCAGTACTTGATGGAAAAGCGAGCGAACATGCTTCCAGTATGACAGCGATGAAGACGGCGACAGACAATGCGTCTGATCTAATCGATTCGTTAACATTACAATTTAACCGCGCTCGTCAAGCAGCGATCACTCAGGAAATCACTGAAATCGTAGCCGGCGTAGCAGCACTCGAATAATAGATTTGAAACAGTAAGACAGGAGGGAAAAGCATGAGTAATGGACATATTCTTCAAGTTATGGGTCCGGTTGTCGACGTTAAGTTTGAAAACGGACAACTTCCAGCGATCTATAACGCATTGAAGGTTAATATCGATCGTTCCAACGGAGTGGTTGAAGTATTGACTTTAGAAGTAGCACTTCACCTTGGTGATGATGCAGTTCGTACGATTGCGATGTCCTCGACAGATGGTCTGAAACGCGGTACGTCAGTAATTAATACAGGCGCACCAATTTCTGTTCCAGTCGGCGACGTTACACTCGGACGTGTATTTAACGTACTAGGTGAGGAAATTGACCTGCGTGAGCCAGTTCCTGCTGATTCACAACGTGACCCAATTCACCGTTCTGCACCAACATTTGAATTCCTTTCTACAGAGGTAGAAATTCTTGAAACTGGAATTAAAGTAGTTGACTTGCTTGCACCATACATCAAGGGTGGTAAAATCGGACTCTTCGGTGGTGCTGGAGTTGGTAAAACAGTTCTAATTCAGGAATTAATCAACAACATCGCACAAGAACACGGTGGTATTTCCGTATTCGCTGGTGTTGGAGAGCGTACTCGTGAAGGAAATGACTTGTACTTTGAGATGACTGATTCAGGCGTTATCAAGAAAACGGCAATGGTCTTCGGTCAAATGAACGAGCCACCAGGCGCACGTATGCGTGTAGCACTTTCTGGCTTGACTATGGCTGAGTATTTCCGTGATGAGCAAGGACAAGACGTTCTATTGTTCATCGATAACATCTTCCGCTTTACACAAGCAGGTTCTGAAGTTTCTGCCCTACTAGGTCGTATGCCATCAGCGGTTGGATACCAGCCAACATTGGCAACTGAAATGGGTCAGTTACAAGAGCGAATCACTTCTACTAATAAAGGATCGGTTACATCGATCCAAGCAATCTACGTACCAGCGGATGACTATACGGATCCAGCTCCGGCAACAACTTTCGCTCACTTAGATGCAACAACGAACTTGGAGCGTAAACTTTCAGAGATGGGTATCTACCCAGCTGTGGATCCACTAGCTTCTTCTTCACGTGCATTGAGTGCAGAAATCGTTGGACCGGAACACTACCGTGTAGCTCGTGAAGTACAAACAACTCTTCAACGATACCGTGAATTGCAAGATATCATCGCAATCTTAGGTATGGATGAGTTAGATGAAGATGACAAGCAGATCGTTGATCGCGCTCGTCGTATTCAGTTCTTCTTGTCACAAAACTTCCACGTTGCTGAGCAGTTTACAGGACAAAAAGGTTCTTACGTTCCAGTTCCTGAAACAATCAAAGGCTTTGCTGAAATTCTAGAAGGTAAGTATGATCACTTGCCGGAAGATGCATTCCGTTTAGTTGGACGTATCGAAGAAGTAATTGCAAAAGCAAAAGCTATGGGTGTAGAAGTCTAAGAAAAGGGACCAGGAGGGAAAAAAATGAGTAAAATCAAAGTGAATATCGTCACTCCCGACGGCCCTGTTGTTGAAATGGATGCGAACATGGTGATAGCAGTTACCGAAGCTGGTGAGATCGGGGTTTTACCCGGTCACATCGCAATGGTCGCACCACTTCAAATTGGTGCACTTCGCCTAAAGACAGATGGCAAAACAGTAACAGTCGCAGTCCACGGAGGCTTCATCGAGGTCCGTCCTGAAGTGGTCACTGTATTGGCACAGAGTGCGGAACTGGCTGAGTCCATTGATATCGCACGTGCAAAGAAAGCTGCTGAAAAAGCTGAGCAAGATCTTCAGAAAAAAACTGATGACCTTTCCCATAACTTACACGAGCTTGATTTGAAACGTGCTATCAACCGCATGCAAGTGTATGAACAGCGTATGTAATCTATAACTAAAATGGACGGACAGACAATCTCTGTCCGTCCATTTTCTCTATATTCAAGAAAAAAGGAGTGGAATCAATGGACAGCATGCTAGGCAGCAATCCATTACTCGCGATGGTATCGCATATCTTCTTCATCGGCGTTAGCTTCTATGCACTACAAGCGATCTTGCCAGAAAATATCATACGAAAAAATCGTGTATTCCAAACACAACTTTTGTTTATTTTGCTAAGTATTGCTATCGGCTCGACCGTATCAAAATTCTTTTTAGACATATCCTATTGGTCAGGAAGATGGGCAACTTGGTTTTGATTTCCTTCAGCTGAAGCTCTACTAGCCTCACAACGGAAATCAGAACTCTAGCTGAAGGAAATTAAAACGAATAAGGTAAAGAAAGAATTGGTCAATTTATAAGCACCGTTGATTTCCGTTCCGGGCGGACGCGTTCTGAGGGCACGGCTTCAATCTCCTCGTCCGCTACGCTTCCTGCGGGGCTTTCAGCTCGCGCTGTTCCCGCAGGAGTCGCCGCCTGAAACGGAAATCAACTATATGTACTGCATCGCTATCTATTCAATACTAATAAGATGTACCTGATACTTTAATGATTAGAACAACCGTTCACACAATATCACTAGGATTGCAGTGGAAGACGGGGGACGACTCCGGAAAGTGTTCCCCCGTCTGCAACGAAAATCCCAACCAGATCAAAAAATTGGCTTTCCTCGCCACAACTCTGTAATATTCATGTAATAAAAATAACGGCAAACACGTGTAAAATGTAGGATTAACGGGTATTAGCAGTAATGTGGCTAAATAAATGGGTCATTTGCAATCACATTGTGTCATATCAAAACATATACTACATCACGCAAGAAATAACACAAAACTGCGCCGGAAGTTACTTGTTTAGTAAGGTTTTACAAGGTACAATAGTAGATGTTTTATATGTTAAATTTGAAAACTGACAAATGACTAGGCTTCAACAATGAAAATGTTTATAGACGATTTTTGATAATAGGCTGTGGATGAAGGATAAATTGGACTCGGAGGGGCTATTGGTGGAAAAAATTATTATTAACGGCGGACGGACTTTAAAAGGGAACGTACGTGTAGAAGGTGCGAAGAACGCGGTATTACCGATCTTGGCTGCTGCTTTATTGGCATCTGAAGGAGTGAACGTCATTCGTGATGTTCCTAACCTATCGGATGTTCGGACAATCAATGAAGTGCTAAAAAGTTTAAACGCAAAGATCACGCATGATCCGGAAAACGGGGAAGTCATCGTAGATTCACGTGGAAGACTGGCAGACGAAGCACAATTTGAATTTGTACGTAAAATGCGCGCATCCATTTTAGTAATGGGACCGTTACTGGCGCGTAACGGATTCGCACGTGTCGCATTACCAGGCGGCTGTGCAATCGGTTCAAGACCTATCGATCAACATTTGAAAGGCTTCGAAGCAATGGGAGCGGAAATTTCATTTGGACATGGACATGTCGAAGCGAAAGTAGATGGCCGATTAAAAGGCGCAAAAATCTACTTGGATTTCCCGAGCGTAGGCGCAACAGAAAACATTATGACAGCTGCTGCTCTCGCTGAAGGTACAACGATCATCGAGAACGCTGCGAAAGAACCTGAAATTGTCGACTTGGCGAATTTCATCAATGAAATGGGCGGTAAAGTAGTAGGTGCAGGTACGGATAACATTCGTATTGAAGGTGTAACAACAATGTATGCATCCACTCACCATATTATACCGGATCGTATCGAAGCAGGAACATTCATGGTAGCTGCAGCAATCACAGGCGGAGACGTCACGATTGAAAACGCGGTTCCTGAACACTCGACTGCTTTGATTTCAAAATTAACTGAAATGGGTGTAGTCATCACGGAATTGGATGAAGGGGTTCGTATCACAGCGAAACACCCACTTAAGGCTGTCGATTTGAAGACAATGCCGCATCCAGGTTTCCCTACAGATATGCAATCACAAATGATGGCATTGATGTTAACAGCTACCGGTATCGGTGTGTTGACTGAAACTGTATTTGAAAATCGCTTCATGCACGTGGAAGAATTCCGCCGTATGAACGCAGACGTAAAAATTGAAGGACGTTCTGTTATTGTTTCAGGACCTTCAAAAATCCAGGGAGCGGAAGTCGCAGCCACAGACTTGCGTGCCGCTGCATCACTCATCCTAGCCGGACTCGTAGCAGAAGGTATTACACGTGTGACGGAATTGGTTCACTTAGATCGCGGTTATGTGGACTTTGACAAGAAACTCAAAGCCCTAGGCGCAGACATAACACGTGTCTCTACTGAACAAGAAGTTACTGAATCTCAATTAGCATAATCTTCAAGACCATGGACAGTTTACTGTTCATGGTTTTTTCGATTTTTACAATGAATACACGATTGTTCGCTAACATATAGTCTAGTATGTACAAAAAACTACTCGTTTTATTCATTATTTTCACATTATTTATTATTCCTATTCTTGTAAGACAAGCGCCAGAGTTGAAACTGGTAGAACAGCGAGAGGAGAAGTACTGCGATGTGTTGATTACGGTCATAGGTGTGGACGAGCCGATTCCGTTAGAAGAATATGTTGTCGGGGTCGTAGCGGGAGAGATGCCTGCCGATTTTCATCCGGAAGCATTGAAGGCGCAAGTAATTGCTGCTCGCACCTATGCGGCTAGAAACACGGATAAAGGGGTCAAGCCTATTGCCAAAGACGTCTCTGCGCAAGTATATCGTACAGAAGCAGAGCGCAAAGAACGCTGGGGCAAGTCATTCAAAGACAATGAAAAGAAAGTCCGCCAAGCAGCTGAAGCGACGGAAGGTAAAATTATTGTATATGGAGAAGAAATTATATCTGCCATGTTTTTCTCTACATCTAATGGCAAAACGGAAGCCGCGCAAAACTTCAGCGGCAATCCGGTTGAATATTTACAAAGTGTAGATAGCCCAGGTGAAGAAGATGTGGCGCCAACCGTTGAGCGCAAGCAAGAATTAACATTAACGGAGTGGAATCGTAAACTCGGTTTCAATTGGAATGCTAACCAATTCCGCGAACTACAACTCGTGCGTAATCAAACGGGACGTGTTCAGAAAATCATCGCAGGCCCCTATGAAACGAGCGGACGACAGATCCGAGAAAAACTTCATTTGGCTTCCACCGATTTCAATATCGCCTATGACGTTAACAATCAAATCGTCCTTATTACGACCGTTGGTTATGGCCATGGCGTCGGGATGAGTCAGTATGGTGCGGAAGCTTTCGCGCAAAAAGGATGGACCGCCGATCAAATTCTGTCGCACTATTATACAGGTACAAAAATACAAAAAATAAATTTACCTGAAGATCGATGTTTAAAATCCCCGTAACTTGCAAAGAATGCAAGTGAGGTGATGAACATGCGAGAAGAAAAACCAAAGGCCCCTTCTCAGGAGATCAAGAAAACGAAGAACGGCTGGTTCTGGCCTGCCATTTATACGAGCGTAGCGCTTTTATTCATCGGCATGGTATGGGGATACACCGCATTGACGACGGAAGAATCTGCCCCGTCTGAAGTAGCAAAAGTAGACCAGCCAAAAGAAAATGTCACGGTAGAAACAAATGCATCAAAGGAAACACTGAAGTATCCATTCGATGAAGCAAAAGTAGATTCAGTCGCCATCTTACAAGAATTTTATGATGCAGAAGCAGACGAAGCCGTGCGTGAGAAAGCACTACTCGTATTCAACCAGACGTACGTCACCAGCAAAGGACTTTCTTTATCGATGGACGGTGAACCGTTCGAAGCTGTAGCGGCAATGAGCGGAACAGTCGAAGAAGTCATCGTGGACTCATTCAAAGGAACAGAAGTCCGTTTGAAACACGCGGACGGTAAGACGACGATCTACGGTTCGTTAACAGGTGTACTTGTGAAAGAAGGCGACACAGTCCAACAAGGGCAAGTGCTCGCGACAACGACTCAGAATGAATGGAATCCTGAAGCAGGCATCCACTTGCAATTCGAAATCCAGCAAGACGGAGTCGCCGTGAATCCACATGATTTCCTAGCATTTTAATAGGTAGCATCCAAGCCATTCCACCCCCTGGAATGGCTTTTTTCATATGTTGACACACGTTCGCATACACTACATTAGTCAAAGGAGTGAATAGAGAAAGGAAGAGGGCGTGCACGAGCAAATTAGAAAACGCTGCGTACGACTGGGCAAGCTACTGATCGAGACCAACTTGACAGTGCGCGCGCTAGCCAATGCGACCGGCTACTCCAAAAGTACGGTCCACAAAGACTTAACGGAACGACTACCGAATGTAGATCCATGCTTGTCACGGAAAGTCGCAGAAATTTTGGCTTATCATAAATCCATCCGCCACTTGCGCGGAGGAGAAGCCACCCGACAAAAATGGAAAAATGAAAACGAAGCACAAAAAGCAGATGCCTAGCCACACTGAAAATGAAGCAGTAATGTACTGTACCCATACAAGCAGCCTGAAATCATGAGCAGCTATCCAGATGATCGTGTATCTGGGTAGCTTTTGTTTGGTTATGTTTCTATGCTGCTAGCTATCCGCTCTATGCATGTCCGCGAGTGCTCTAAGCGTCATCCTATCCGCTCTATCGTCCGCGCCATCCGCTCAATCCCAGTCCGCGAGTGCTCTAAGCGTCGCCCTATCCGCTCTATCGCCCGCGCCATTCGCTCAATCCCAGTCCGCGAGTGCTCTAAGCGTCGCCCTATCCGCTCTATCGCCCGCGCCATTCGCTCTATCCCAGTCCGCGAGTGCTCTAAGCGTCGTCCTATCCGCTCTATCGCCCGCGCTATTCGCTCTATCCATGTCCGCGAGTGCTCTAAGCGTCATCCTATCCGCTCTATCGCCCGCGCCATTCGCTCTATCCATGTCCGCGAGTGCTCTAAGCGTCATCTTATCCGCTCTATCTCCCGCGCTATTCGCTCTATCCCAGTCCGCGAGTGCTCTAAGCGTCGCCTTATCCGCTCTATCGCCCGCGCCAATCGCTCTATCCTCGTCCGCGAGTGCTCTAAGCGTCGCCTTATCCGCTCTATCGCCCGCGCCAATCGCTCTATCTCCGTCCACAAACGCTCTATCACCCCACCAACCGCCTAAACCCACAAAACCATGTATAATAGACAACAAAACAACGCAACGGGAGGAATGAATCATGACAAAAAAGTATATTCTGGCGCTCGATCAAGGCACCACGAGCTCACGTGCTATTTTATTCGATAAAAAGGGTGACATCTTCCACACGGCACAACAGGAATTCAAGCAGTATTTTCCGAAGTCCGGCTGGGTGGAACATAATGCGGATGAAATCTGGAGTTCGATTCTTTCCGTCATCGCAGCTGTCATTTCTGAAAAAAATATTACCGCCACGCAAATCGAAGCAATCGGCATCACCAATCAACGCGAAACAACTGTCGTCTGGGACAAACATACTGGCGATCCGATTTATCATGCGATCGTTTGGCAATCCCGCCAAACTGCTGATATTTGCGAGGAGCTAAAAACCGCTGGACATAGTGAGCTATTCCGTAATAAAACCGGCTTGCTGATCGATTCCTATTTCTCCGGAACGAAAGTGAAATGGATTCTTGATAACGTAGAAGGCGCACGCGAAAAGGCGGAGAATGGGGACCTGCTGTTTGGCACGATCGATACGTGGATCATCTGGAAGCTTTCAGGAGGCAAAGCACATGTTACCGACTACTCAAACGCCTCGCGCACGTTAATGTACAATATCCACGAGCTAGAGTGGGACGAAGAGCTGCTAGACATTCTTGGTGTTCCTAAAGCCATGTTGCCAACAGTCTGTGAGTCATCCGAAGTCTACACACATACCGACGCCAAACACTTTTTTGGCCACGAAGCACCCATCGCGGGAATCGCGGGAGATCAGCAGGCGGCTTTATTTGGTCAGGCTTGCTTTGAAAGCGGCATGGTGAAAAATACGTATGGAACCGGCTGTTTCATGCTAATGAACACAGGAGAGAAAGCCGTAACATCTGAAAATGGATTGTTGACGACGATTGCTTGGGGGATCGATGGCAAAGTGGAATATGCACTCGAAGGAAGTATTTTTGTTGCGGGTTCCGCCCTTCAGTGGCTACGTGACGGCCTGCGTATGTTCCGTAATGCCTCGGAAAGCGAGAGCTATGCCAAGCGTGTAAAATCAACTGACGGCGTCTACGTCGTGCCTGCATTCGTTGGACTCGGCACACCGTACTGGGACAGCGATGTGAAAGGGGCCGTTTTCGGTCTGACACGCGGAACGACGAAAGAGCATTTCATACGCGCAACGCTTGAATCACTCGCCTACCAAACGAAAGACGTCCTCGACGCGATGGAAGCGGACTCGGGGATTTCATTGAAAACGCTACGGGTGGATGGGGGCGTTGTGTCGAACGATTTCCTGATGCAATTCCAGTCAGACTTACTTAACGTACCGGTCGAGCGTTCAACGATCAATGAAACTACAGCACTCGGCGCAGCGTATCTTGCAGGCCTTGCAGTAGGATTCTGGAAGGACCGCAATGAAATTGCAGAGTACTTATGTCTCGATCAACCGTTTGAACCGAATATGGAAGAAACTGTTCGCGAAGAACTTTATGCAGGTTGGCAAAAAGCCATTCGCGCGACAATTGCCTTTAAATAATTCTTTAGCCGCCGCTAACTTGCTGGCGGCTTTTTGATTTGTCAACCTATCGAACGATGTCAAATAAAGTAGAAATATGATATAATGAACAGCTAGAGAGTTTAACCAGACAGGACGGATGGGGAAGGGGATAGAGTCACGATGTTTTCGAAAGAAATTGGGATCGACTTGGGTACTGCCAATATATTGATATATATGAAAGACCATGGTCTTGTCATCAACGAGCCGGCTATCATGGCGATCGATAAACGTTCGGATGAACCGATAGCTTTTGGTATAGAGGCCAATCAAATGATTGGTCGTGCACCAGAACATATCCAAATCGTACGCCCAATGAAAGACGGGAACATTGCGGACTTCGAAATGGCCCGCGTATTGATTCAGCACTTCCTCGAGAAAGCGCAAGGAAAGGGCTTGCGTGGTAAACCCCATATTACGATGTGCTGTAAAGCGGATACGACCCGGGTAGAAAAAAGCGTCATCCAACAAGTAGTGATGGGAGCCGGAGCTAAACAGGTCGTGATCGAGGAAGAATCGAAAGTGGCGGCAATCGGAGCGGGAATTGATATTTCTAAACCTTCAGGCAATATGATAGTCGATTTAGGCGCCGGTACGACAGACGCGTCAGTACTTTCAATGGGGGAAATCGTATCCTTTAAAACTACGAATATCGGTGGCCTTTATTTCGATCAGTGCATTATTCAACATATACGAAGAAAACATGATGTATATATAGGCGAAAAAACGGCAGAACAAGTGAAAAAAGAAATCGGGCTCGTAATAATGGGCGGACAAAAGCCGAGCGCGATGAACGTGCACGGTAGTGACTTAGCGACAGGTATTCCGAAGACGATTGAAGTGACGGCCGAAGAGATCCATCAGGCATTACGTGTGCCAATCAGTAAAATCGTCCAGACGACAAAAGACGCATTGGAAGAAACGCCACCGGAGCTCGCTGCAGACGTAGCGCAGCGCGGCATCATTTTAATCGGTGGCGGCGCATTGCTTCCTGGGATCGATACCTTATTATCCGAACATTTGAAAGTCCCGGTTTTCATTGCAGAAAATCCGCTCACTTGTATTGCGCAAGGTACGGGTCTATTAATGAACAAAGCGGGTAAAGCCGCAACACGCATAAATTGACCTGCCATGCAAGCGGCAAGTAGTGTATACTAAAAAGAACGATTTATCTGAAATGATGATGCGAAGGAGTGAAATGAAATGTTTCGTGGTTTTTATACAGTAGGATCAGGCATGATCGCACAGCAACGCCGTACGGAAATGCTGTCCAATAATATCGCGAACGCCAATACGCCAGGCTATAAAGCTGAGCAGTCGACGATTCGTGCGTTCCCGGAAATGTTCATGTCCCGATTGGATTCGATGCGCGTACCGACGGAAAAAGGCTTGAGCTTCAATAACCTTTCCAAAGTAGGCGAATTATCGACAGGCGTCTATATGCAAGAAACCTTGCCTTTATTCGCGCAAGGACAATTGCGGGAGACTGAACAAAAGACCGATATAGCATTAATTGATGGACCGATGGAAGTGGACGAAGAAACCGGTGTTGCAGGAACAGTGTTTTTCACGCTTGAAGGCGAGAATGGC
This sequence comes from Sporosarcina sp. P26b, assembly GCF_002743245.1. Lineage (NCBI taxonomy): Bacteria > Bacillati > Bacillota > Bacilli > Caryophanales > Caryophanaceae > Sporosarcina > Sporosarcina sp. P26b. Next base: position 73,093 of record NZ_PDYW01000009.1, on the reverse strand, counting down.
GGTCAATACTATACACGAAACGGGAATTTCGCTGTCAACGCAGAAGGCTACCTGACCAATCCATCCGGTCTATTTGTCCTTGACGATGCGGGCAACCGGATCGAACTGGCAAGTGACGATATTCGCGTGACGGATTCAGGCGTAGTTTTCGCAGGGGAAACGGAAGTGGCGACACTAGGGATTGCCTACTCTGACGGACCCAATGCGCTGTCAAAGCAAGACAATGGACTGTACACGACAACGGACGGCAATGCATTGCCAACTGGCGGCACATACTCGATGCAACAAGGCTATCTCGAAGATTCCAACGTCGATGCCGCGCGCTCGATGACGGATATGCTGACAGCTTACCGTGCATTTGAAGCCAATCAAAAGATTCTTCAAGCCTATGATCGCAGTATGGAAAAAGCGGTCAATGAAGTAGGACGAGTCAATTAATGACTACATATAGAAACATGCGAAAAGGACGTGACCTTTTATGATTCGCACGATGACCACCGCCACGAATACGATGAACCAGTTGCAGCAACGTCTTGACTTGATCGGCAACAACTTATCGAACGTCGGCACACATGGATATAAATCTTCGGACGCTACATTCCAGGAACTTTTATTCCAACAAATGAATAACGACAAAGCAGATAAAGCGGACCGTAGCTCAGATTTTGGCATCCGCATGGGTACCGGCGCACATCTTGGAAGCTTGCAGATGAACTGGAAAGTCGGATCGGTCCAAGTAACGGATCGTCAACTCGACTTTGCGCTGACGGAACCGAAACAACATTTTAATTTGATTCAGCCAACGGATAATGGGGAAGAAATCATATACTCGCGTAAGGGTAATTTCTATTTGTCACCAACTGCAAACGGCGACAATATGCTCGTCAATGAAGAAGGACTAGCAGTGGCGGATACAGCGGGACGTCCCATCGTCTTTTCTGGGCAAGCGACGGACTATCAAATTCGTCCTAACGGTGTATTGCAAGTCACTACTCCGCAAGGCACGCAGGACTTCAATCTCGGTGTTACGGTTCTTGAAAAGCCAGATTCGATGGTTCAGCTTTCCGCAACGAACTTCGGTTTGCCGACAGATCTCGCGGCACTAGGACTTGTAGCTAATGATTTGTTAACAGAAATGACCGGAGCGGGTCGAAACCAAATTGGCTTGCAAAATCAAGCACTCGAAACATCCAACGTAGAGTATGAAAAAGAAATGGCCGATTTGATTTCGACGCAACGTGCCTATCAATTCAATGCACGTTCCGTAACTATGGCGGACCAGATGATGGGCTTAATTAATGGCATTCGCTAACGCGTGCAATAGGAGTACTGACTATGAGTGAAAAACATACAAATTTTAAAAAAATAACAGAACCACTTTCCCCTGTGCAACCGTTTGAACCGTTGAAGACTAAGGAACCTGTAGAGCCAGCGAGCACACCGGAAATGGAAGATCCAATCGAACTGACAGAAACAGATCAGGACGTACCGACTGTAGCGGACGAAGTGGCTGTCACGCTGTCAGAGCCGCTTGTGACAGACGAAGTAGTTGGTGAAGACAATCAACCGATTGTGGAGCCGGAAGCTCTAGAAACAGCACCTGACGTCTCACAGCAAGAAGTAGAAGAAACGCTTCTAATCGAAACGGAACCTGTAAAAAAACTACCTGCACCAGAAGAATCCAACGCGTCGTTCTGGACGAAGATTCAGTCCAAATGGCCACGCAAGGAGCGCACTAAAAAACCTATGAAACCTGTAAGTGAAATGCGCTGGGTTCAAGTCCGTATGATTCCAATCTGGCTACGCATGCTGATTTTACTCGTGCTGCTCGTCTTGGCCGCTGCAGTCGGTGCAATGGTAGGCTTTAGTGTGATCGGTGACGGCACAGCAGCCGATGTCTTCAAAAAAGAGACATGGCAACATATTTTTGATATCATGAATGGTAAATAAGTACAGAAAGGTCTGACATCTTCAGAACCTCTGGAATAAAGGAGACACATTTCATGCTGAACGCTACACAAATACAAGAAATCATTCCGCATCGCTATCCATTCTTGCTCGTTGATCGCATCGAAGAGCTTGAAGAAGGTAAGCGTGCAGTCGGATTAAAAAACGTATCTATCAATGAAGACTTTTTCAATGGCCATTTTCCTGGCTATCCCGTCATGCCAGGCGTTTTAATCGTAGAAGCACTTGCCCAAGTAGGCGCGGTCGCTTTGCTCAAGAAAGAAGAAAACAAAGGTCGTTTGGCATTTTTCGCGGGTATTGATAATTGCCGCTTCAAACGCCAAGTAACACCTGGCGACACGCTTCGTCTCGAAGTAGAAATTGTTCGCTTGCGCGGAACGATTGGCAAAGGAAAAGCCGTCGCTACTGTAGAAGGCGAAGTTGCATGTGAAGCAGATATTACATTCGCACTAGGACCAGTCCAGGAGTAGTACTATCGTTTTGCATAACACGGAAAATTTGATATAATAATCATTGGAATGCCAAAATTGGCATACAGTGGGAGGGTACATTACAGCATGTTAAAGAAGCTTTCTCCGAATATAAAGAGCAGCATCACTCGTTCCATATCGCAATCATTTGAACAATATATGAGTGAAATCGGCTGGTCAGCAGAAGATTACAACATCGAACAATTTTATGCCAACTGGCGGGAATACATTACGACTAAAGCTCTTTGGTACGACAAGATTCCCGATGACATCAAAGCAGATCCCGAGTTCCATAAAGAATTAGCCGAGCGTGTAGAAGGAGTATTAATTCGTATCCTCAATGATCCGCCAACAGAAGAGCAGATCGCGCAAATCGAAATTCTACAGCAAAAACTTAACACTCATTACGATTATGGCTGTAAAGCGGAAGCTGTATACGTTCAAAACGTATTGGAAACGACGTCTAATCAGTCGGATAATTAAAACGAATAGTTCTCTCCTTTTCGCACAAGCTAACGAAGAACATACCGATACGTATGGTTCATAGCTCGTAAAAAAGGAGGGAATTTTTTTATGATCAGAAAAGCTCTGCCGGTAGTTTTTGCATCTGCACTCGTCCTAACCGCATGTAACACGAACAACGGCGCACTTCCAAGCAACAACGAAACGCCGATGCAAGATATGGAACGCGACAATACGCCGAACGGTAACAAGCGTATGGGTCCAAATCTTGACGGTCTGGATGACAACAATGACCGTGGTATCTTGAGGGACGAAGGAGATCGTATCATTGAGGATACACGCGAAGGGATAGACAGAACACGCGAAGAACTCCTCGATGACAATAACGAAAACCGCGGTGCACGCGACGACAACAACTTGAACGGCAACATGAACGGCAACGACGCTGCTCCAAACGGCGTTCTACGCGACGAAGATCGTAAAGTACGATAGATTCCAGCCACTATAAAAACGACCCTGCATATCGAATGCATGGGTCGTTTTTGTGTGTTAGGATTTGATGGTTTGTTTGCTCAATTAAGGTGTGGGAGTGCTCTATGCCGCATGCTATCCGCTCTATGTGGCGCGTTATCCGCTCTATGCGGTGAGTTATCCGCTCTATGCGGTGAGTTATCCGCTCAATGCAGCGAGTTATTCGCTCTAAGCGGCATGCTATCCACTCTATGTGGCGCGTTATCCGCTCTATGCGGTGAGTTATCCGCTCTATGCGGTGAGTTATCCGCTCAATGCGGTGAGTTATCCGCTCAATGCGGTGAGTTATCCGCTCAATGCGGTGAGTTATCCGCTCTATGCGGTGAGTTATCCGCTCTATGCGGTGAGTTATCCGCTCTATGTGGCGCGTTATCCGCTCTAAGCGGCATGCTATCCGCTCTATGGGGCGCGTTATCCGCTCTAAGCGGTGAGTTGTCCGCTCTATGGGGTGAGTTATCCGCTCTATGTGGCGTGTTATTCGCTCTAAGCGGCATGCTATCCACTCTATGTGGCGCGTTATCCGCTCTATGGGGCGCGTTATCCGCTCAATGCGGTGCGTTATCCGCTCAATGCGGTGCGTTATCCGCTCAATGCGGTGCGTTATCCGCTCTATGTGGCGCGTTGTCCGCTCTATGCAGTGAGTTATCCGCTCTAAGCGTCAAGTTACCCGCTCTAACCATCGCGTTACCCGCTCTAACCATCAAACTATCCGCCCTAACAAACCACCCAAACCCACCAAAAAACCAAAAAAAGCCACCCAAAAAAGGGCAGCCACCAAAAACAAAAACAAAAACACAATCACAACTTCGTCTTCTCATCAGGATCCGTGTCACGCTTCAACTTCGGTCGATCCCACATGCCCATCTCGAATTGCTCAAGCAACGCATCGCCCTCGAAGCCTTCATCCAGCAACTCCTCCAGCAAATGCTCTGCGTATTTCGAACGGGCGCGCTTCAAACGACCCTTCATCAAAACGGAAATCCGGTCGCCGATCTGACTCCAGTTTTCCACCGCCACATCGAACGAAGCGGGTTCATTGCCGGGATACGAAATGACGACGCGCACTGTCAGCAACGTCTCCTCGACCTTCCATTTATCCATAATGTCCTTATACTTGGCATCAATGAACAACTCAAGAACCCACAAACGATGACTGTTTTCCTGATTGATGATAATCCCGTCATACAGTGGAAATGCAAGCACACCATTCTCCTGCATCACTTCCACCGAAATCATCTTAAACGTCTTCAATCCTATCACCTCGGTACAATTTTCCCAAGTATAGCATAAAAATCTCACAATACTCGAAAATTCAATAATGCATTACGCAGGATCCACATGAAACCTTATCAACACAAGAAACTCCGAAAATCACGTCCAATGAAAATTGAAAAAGCTATACGAAAACGGCATCAAAATTCAATTTTGCCACTTTGCTTGAACTACCCTTTGTAGATTACGATAAGGGTAGCACAAAGAAGGGAGGGACAAACTCTTGAACCAAGTGGCTTTAGTAGGGCGTATCACCAAAGACCTCGTATTAAAAGAACACGCATCTGGACGTGTCAACACCACGTTCGTCCTCGCTATCAATCGCAGCTTCAAAAACGCCAACGGAGAAGTGGCAACCGATTTCGTGCCGTGCTCCGTTTGGGGGCGATCCGCCGAAAACCTAGTCCGTCACTGCGGCAAAGGATCACTCATAGGCGTCAGTGGAAGTATTCAAACTCGGAACTACGAACGGGAAGATCAGTCGAAAGTGTACATCACAGAAGTCATGTGCAACGACATTCGCTTCTTGTCAAAGTCACCCAAATCTCAACACGCCGAAATGAAAACGCATTCATCTACTGAGCCGAAACGTTTTGAAGAAGCGAAAACAGCAGAAACCGCACTTCCAATTTTCTAACACCAGCCTAAAACGAAAGGGGAGGAGACGAAGGCTGATCCGCCGTCACGCAGCCACTGTCGATCAACTCCTGATCCATTGGCTAACACACAATTGAAGAGAAACGAAAAAAGAGAAAACAGAAACGACACTACAAGCATATTCGCCAACTAGCAATACCCAATCGGCAGAAGCAAGAACGAGTGGGGACTCGATCCTCTGTGATGCCGGGAGTACATTCAGCATAGGAACTGAATCGATTTTACGCCAACTCATCCGTCGTCCGTTTTGCTGGAGACCACTTCCAAAAGACGGACTGACGGAATACATACCCGCCCATAGAAAGGAAGAAGCCCCATGCCAACCACTTCTACCGTTGTACACAAACAAGATATCGAGCGCCTAGAAGACCAGCTCGGTCAGCTAATCCGTATCATCGCAAACTTAAACGAGCGCATCAACTACCTCGAAACAATCAAAACCAACCCGTTCCTCATCCCCTCCAAATCACAATAAAAAGACTTGCATCATGTTCGATGCAAGTCTCACTCAATCAATTAAACGTCAGCAAATCCTCGAGCTCTCGATCATTGAGCTCCGTCAACCACTGACTCGAATGAATCAAATCAGCTGACAAAGCCGCCTTCTCGACGAGCATCTCGTCAATCTTTTCCTCGATTGTCCCGACCGTTACAAATTTATGCACATGCACAAATTTGGTCTGCCCGATACGATACGCACGATCCGTTGCCTGGTTCTCCACAGCCGGATTCCACCAGCGGTCTGCGTGCAATACGTGATTCGCCTGTGTCAAGTTCAAGCCGGTGCCCCCAGCTTTCAACGACAGGATGAAAATCGGGAATTCCCCGTTTTGGAATGCCTCAACCAATGCATCACGCTGTCCCTTCGGCATACTACCCGTCAAGAACGGCACGTCGATTCCATGTAATTCAGACAAGCACTGACGGATCATCTGCCCCATACCGATGTACTGCGTGAAGATTAAGCATTGCTCCCCATTCGCCGCAATCTCCGCTGCCATGGAGACGATTCGTGCCATTTTATTGGAACGCTTCGTCAACTCGGCGGCAGGAGCTGGCGGTTCTTTTAAGAATAATGCTGGATGGTTACATAACTGCTTCAAACGACTGAGCATCTTCAAGATCAAGCCTTTTCGCTCAAACCCTGTCAGTGTTTCAAGATTGAACTTCGTCTCCGAGACAAAACTCTCATACAATGCAGCTTGCTCAGTAGTCAGCGGTACATATTCATTTTGCTCGAGCTTCTCTGGCAAGTTCAAGCGCAATTCCGGATCATTCTTCGTCCGGCGCATCATGAACGGCTGGATTCGCGCACGCAATTTCCGTTTCTCCGCTTCGAGATCATCTCGCTCGATCGGCACGATGAACTCTTCGCTGAATTTACGGAAACTGCCGAAATAGCCTTTATGAATGAAATCAAAAATAGCCCATAACTCCGATAAACGGTTCTCGATCGGCGTACCCGTCAAGGCGATATGATGTCCACCGCGCAACTTGCGAATTGCTCGTGACTGCTTCGTCTGCAAGTTCTTGATATTTTGCGCTTCATCAATCGTCACATTCGCGAACTCATACACCGACAGCATCTCGGTATCTTGTGTGGCGGTACCGTATGTCGTCAAAATAATATCCGCTTGACGCGTGCTCATGATATCCGCAAATTGATCCTCGCGCGCACGATTCGTTCCGTAATGTACGTGTACCGTTAGCGAAGGCGCAAAACGCTCAAGCTCCTTCTGCCAGTTCCCCATGACACTCGTCGGACAAATGATCAGCGAAGGGGAGTCCGTTTCCGGTAAATCATGCACATACAGCAAATACGCAATGAGCTGCACAGTCTTACCAAGTCCCATATCATCCGCAAGCACAGCACCAAACTTATTATCCCGCATGAAATGAAGCCACTCGAAACCTTCCTGCTGATACGGACGCAACTCCGCATGCAACGTTTTAGGCACGGGAACAGGAGGCAAGCCTTTCTTGTCATGCAACATATTCATCACTTTACGTAACGATTGCTGCATCGAGAACGCAACGAGCGGATCGTCTTCTTCCTCTTCCTCAAATGAAGGCGCAATCTCTTCTGGCACTTCATTGAACAGCAAATCCTTCACCGTCCACTCGCCGTCGTCCACTTGCTCCATCAACTCACGAATCCGTTTCAGCCATGCCGGATCCAAATGGAACCACTCATCGCCTGCACGAATATATTCTCGGTTCTCATCGACCATCTTCTGGAACTGGTCTTTATCGATCTTTTCGCCAGCTAATGAAAACTGCCAATCAAACGACAATACTTGATCGAGACTGGCGGACGAACGGTACGACTGCATTCCTGCAGAGGTACGAATCTTTAACTTCGTCTCTGTCACCGTCTTCAACCAAGCCGGTAATATAACGGGGTAATCAAACGCCTGACAAAGCGGCAGATCTTCCTGAATGAAAATCCGCACTTGCGCATCATTTAACGGCACATGCATAAACTGTCTTGGCTCATACCATTCGACCGAACGGAAAATCCCGACCATCTCGGATTGACGCTCTTCAATCTCTTCCGCATACTCCTTGCGTTTCGCTGGTAATGCATTTTCCATCGAGCCCGCAATTTTACCAATCGCCGGCGACCATTGCGCCCCGCGATCACTAATCAAGATCGTCTCAAGCAACCAATCCGTTTCATCGATATCCGGCTCCGTCAAACGTAATGCTACGCGGAACGGTAACTTCGACTTTTCGGTATTCGGCCACCCATACTGCTGGAAGTGAGGTAACAAAGCAGGGAAGTCCGCCATCGAAACACCAAGCGTCGCCAACTGTCCGCGCATCGCAAGCGAAATATAGCGTCCAGCTTGCTCAGATAAATGGGTCTTGTCGAGATTAAACGACAGTCCAGACTCCGTCGCTTCCACATATGAAAACAACGCAGGGTCGTTCCACAACGTCGCGGCTTCACGAATGTCTGCCAATACTTGTTCATCGTCAGAAGTCGCACCCGAGTATTGCACATACGGATGACTGCCAGCCGAAAACAAGCGCAGCAACATATCGATCGATACGTCGAGCCAATTATCTCGCTGCTCCACTAACATTCCATACATCGTCGGTTCATCCGAATAAAATAAATACGACACCAACATGTCCGCGTCGATCTTGCGCGTTTCTCCTTCGACATTTGCGGATACGATGAACACGCCATCCTGTCCTTCTTGTAACGTTAACTCTAATGAAAGTTGTAAGATGTTCGAATCGGTCATAACAGTAGATTTCCTTTCTCCATCTCTTCCATCAGTGCACGCAGACGTGGGAATTGCTGGCGGACTGTATGGACATAACGGTTCCAAAATTCATTGCGGCCATCGCGCTTCGCAGCGGTCTTCATCTGCTTCCACAAACGCACCGCACGACGATAGCTATCACGATTTTTCTCTTTAACTAATTTCAAGGCCTCAGCATGCATAAGAGGGAACACGGCTTGTGAATCTTCCGCCAGTGCCGTCTTTAGCGCCGAGCCGTCAATCATATCGACCGATCCGCGAGTCAAATGCATAAGCGCAGCCCATTCTGAGTAGCGATTGCGCTCGAATAAAAATTTGCCATACGCACGACTCGCTTCCGGACCGTACGATTGGAATAATTGATCACGCTGCTCTTCCGGCACGTCAGAAAGTGACAGTAATTCATCAATATCTTCAGCGAAAGCCGAACGATTACGCGCTGCCAGTTGCTGATAATACTCGCCCAAATGCGGAAGCAATTTCAGCATGATCGACTGTACGATATCAAAGTCTTCATCTTCCTTCGCATAAAGCGCAAATGCCAACCACTGAGGAACTGCGGTTGCATCTAAATTATTCAGCTCCTGATCAAGTTCATCAAAGCGACCTGACGTCAAGTAGAGGAACGCACGAAATAACGGCGCATCCTCTGCCGTTTCTTTCTCCAAGCGCTCAATTTCTTGTGTCAATTCCGCTTCGTCTTCGTAGAGCTCAGTATAGACAAGACGGAACGCTTCAAAACGCTTCGAGAACAATCCTTCTTCGTCTACTGCGAATGAATGGATTAAATCCTTCAGCTTCGTATGGAAGGCGTCCGTTTCAAATAAACGTGATTTCGAACTAAGTTGCTTAATACCCGCTTTCATTTCGGACATCTGTTCATTGAGCCAGATCGTCAACTGCCATTTGCCGTAATGATAGGAATCATTGGCGGATAGTTCATTTTTTAGGAACGGCCAAGCCGCCCGCATTAGTGTCAGTTGATAGTACAGCGAAAAGAGCGGCTTCCATTCCCATTCAAAAGGAGAAAGCCGCGTCTTCTGATGTTCGATTTTTGAAGCGTAATGCAAGAATCCAGTCGGTCCGTCACTCGGATTTAACTCGGTGAGCGGCTTCACTAATGCGGATAATGCAGTCAACCAAGCTTCCGGTGTCCGTTCACTGATCGATAATTGCGTTTGCACAGTTCCTGACTGGCGCCACGTATTCAGCCAATCGGATAATGAATGAAACTGCGAATACAAATGAAAGACCACCGCGATCTGATGCGAGCACCAATCTCCGCCAGCACATGTGCAGTACGGTTCCATTGTTTGGAAGGAAAGACGCGCGAATTCAGACTCGGTACCCGAAATATTTGCCATTAACGATTGCTCGGTTTCCGTGTAGCGATACGCACCAATTGCGTTCATACGTACAAGTGAAGCCGCCTTGCGTATAATTTCCGCCTGCTCAGGGACAGACGGCTGAAATGTATGTTTAATATGGTTCATGAATTCTTCGATTTGCGATTCGTGCATATTTGCGATTCGTTCAATAGTGATGGCCACCGAATCCACTCCTTACTTAAGCATTCCTCCTATTATACCGTTTTTATCAATCTTTTACCACAACTTGAGGAGCTTAATAAGATTCAGATTTCATTTCCCGATTGATTATGGAATAGCTGCATGAGGTTCAACATGCCTGACAGCAACAACTGGCGGTTTTCGTGGTCCAATGAATCGACCTGTAAAATAAATTCTTTCAGCAATGGCTCATTTTCAATCAGCGATCCATATTGCGCAATAAACCCTTTTTCGTATGTGGCTGTACTATCAAGCGTTCGATTGGAAAGAGGGCGCAATGACTTTAACGGCTTATCCATAATCATCGCAAGCAATACATCGTCCGGGATATTATACGTTTCCTTGATCCGTGGAATTAAATAAATTGGAAAGCCGCGTATGTCCGATTCGTATCTCGACATCGTTGCGCCATCCACTCCGAGATCCTCCGCCATCTGCTTCTGAGAGATGTGTAAATACTCATCCCGATATTCTTTCAACTGTGTTCCGAAACTCATTTTCATCACCCATTTTTTCTCGCCATCTTATAAGAAAAGGGTCCGTCATTTTGATTAATTGTCATTTAAGCAATTCGAATTGACGTAATGACAATTAATAAATTTATTCAAAAGGATATGAGAAGATAATGAATAAAAAGTAGAAAGTAGGCGAATGTGATAGAAAAAGTGCAATTGACCTTACACGTTCCACAATTACAGTCTCGCTCCAAAACGCCTGAACCGGTCATAGCAGGTGAACCATGCTTCTTTCATTCTCTTGAACAGTATTGCGAAAAGTCCATCCACGATCCAAGTGGAAGAGTTTCGTATTTGTATGGCATCGCACGTGACGAGATGATTTTCGAACAAGTCGTCATCTATTATGATGCTAATCAAATTATCTTTTCCTATGAGAAAACGAATGTTGATGCAAGCAAAGAATTGCTGGAACAATTGAAAAAAGAGAACATCGAATATCATCCTATGTCCAAAACTTTTCTCGTAGGGCCTGACGAATAACCCAATCAACGGCGTGATTCGCCACTATGACCGCTATCTGAAAAATTCTCTTGGTATATTAGAAGGTTTCCGACTCATATCATGCACAAAATCCTCTTTGTTGTGATATATTATTAATAATCGGAAAATTCAAACAAATGAAGAGGAGGGGGAAGATATGCTAGTTATACAGCGGATCAAGCCATTTTATACCAGGAAGGAAGAGTTCAACTTACGCCTTGTATTCGCTTATCAATATTTCTCTATTAAGCGAAATGATGAGGTGTTCCAATTCGTACCGGCAGAGGGGAAGGAAATCGTCGTCAACACGAAGAGTCTGCAGATAGAAAACTTAGGAGAGGTATTTGTCTTTCAACGAGGAAACCGGTTTATACGGCTCCCGCTTTATCAATTACTGCTAGTTTCCGATTTACATTTGCATTTGTCGACTATACTCGAAGGAGCGATGGGATTGGAAGGCCATCTACAGGAGGAGTACATGCGTGAAGCGGACGGTTTGGTTGAGAAGTTGGAACGGGATAATTGGGAACGAATGGTAGACTACGCACTCGAAACGAAAAACCAGCTCTTGTTTAAGGAGTTGATGGAAGGACTGCGAATGATTTGATCATCACTATGACGCGTTAAAAAACACCTCAGTCGAAAAGCACATGCGTGTGCGTCGAAGTTGAGGTGTTTTTATGTGGGATGCTTTGTTCGTTTGGTTGTCATAGTGTTAGGAAATGGAGCGCTAGTACGAATAGTCCTGATCCACCAAGGCCTAGTGCAAAGTCTTGCCATGTAAACTCAATTGTCTTGTCCAAGTTCATCGCTCATCACTCCTCTTGTAATTAGAGTCACAGGACCCTATTACTTCCTATTATATACTAATTCTTTAGATTGGAAACATTCAGATAACTAAATGAATCTAATGAACTAGGGGGTTAATTACAGGATAGGCTGGCAGAGGGTAGGGGTGGGGATTTCAAGTGCAAAGATGTGCTTCCAACGCTTCGCTTATGCTCGCAAAGGCCGTACTTCGCTACGGCCTTCGCTCTAGGCGGACGCTTTCCCATGGGCCCGCGGTGAGCCAACTAGTCACTGCGTTCCTTTAGTTGTCTCACCTGATCGGGCTGATCCATCGGGAGTCGCCACCTGCCGCTCCAATCCCTGCAATGTGAGTGGGGGAGACTTTTAGATGTCATTAAAGTTAGGGTTGTAATTATTTAGAAGTGCACTAGAACTAGAACTTAACTAAGTTCAAAAACAGTACTAGTTCACACACTATCGCAAGAAAACGATCTAACTCCACCCACCATAAAAGTAGGATTGCAGCGGAAGATGGGGGCGACTCTGAGAGGATCAGGGTGACAGGTGAAACACCCTGCGAGCGAAGCGAGGGGTGTGGTTCACCGCACCCCCTCCAGAAAGCGTCCCCCATCTGGAGCGGAAATCCCGTGTGCTACCCTATGTCACTCTCTACTTTTTCCAAGTCCAAAGTTAATAATAGTTGTCTAATAGCTGAAGTTAAGATAGCAACTAAACCTGGCACTAAAACGCTTTTAAACTAGAACTTAACTAAGTTCAAAGACAACACTAGTTCACACACTATCGCAAGAAGACGATCTACCTCCACCCACCATAAAAGTAGGATTGCAGCGGAAGATGGGGGCGACTCTGGGAGGATCAGGGTGACAGGTGAAACACCCAGCGAGCAGAGCGAGGGGTGTGGTTCACCGCCCGCCCTCCAGAAAGCGTCCCCCATCTGCAGCGGAAATCCCAACCACTACCCTCTGTCCCTCTCTATTTTCAGCCTCTTTCCCCCCAACCAACCTATCAATTTCCAAAACAAACACTACATTCATTGCAAATTCGTCATTTTTTGATAAAGTAAGAGAGATAGAAACTGATATAATCAGTCGAATAAGTTGGAGGCAAAGGAGAAGTACATATGTATTCTACTTACGGTTACTGGCGTTCACTCGTTTATCCTGACCGACTTGCCGTTGAAATAGGGCAAGGAACTGTCACTGGGTTCAAACGCCGTGTGTTTAGCGTATTCATTTTGGGCATCATCCTGTTCGTCCTCCGCGATATGTGGGGCATGAACACAGGCACGATGACGTATATCTTGGCGAACGGTTCGCTCGATGAATTCACGATCGGCCGCATCACCGCATTAGTGGGCGCCATACTTTGGGCCATGATCTATATGTCGTTCCATTTCTGGGGCGTCGCATGGATTTTGAGCATGCTTACGAAAATTCCGTTCAAGCCATTGCTGAAGTTGCAATTGGTGGTCACGGGATTATTGCTATTTGAAAAACTTATCAATTTCCTCGTTTTCGCGGTTGCTGGAAAAACGGCAGCGGTTTCGATTCTTTCATTCGGACCACTCGCGGTAACATTCTTGGAAAATTGGTACATCATTCTTTTTGTCAATCAACTAACGATTTTCTCCGCTTTAATTATCGCGATCCAGTATCGCTTTATTAGCTTCTCGAAAGTGGAAACGTCACTTGTCGGTGAAGAAGTGGTGGAGCATAAAGGGATCCGCAAGAACGCATTGTGGATGTTGATCGCATTGCAAATTATTTTTGCATTGATCACGGCCGCAGTCGGTTTTGTTCCAATCGAAAAATTATTGAACTTGTTAATGATTGGAGGACTATAAGATGAAAGCACAAAATATCATCGTGACGGTCCTCGTTACAGCGTTTCTGGCACTCAATATGTTATTGATGTTTGATGAGAAAAGTGTCATTCCGAAAGCACAATACGTCAGCGAGTACGAACGATTGGCTGCGGATGATTACAAAAAAGAGCTCGACAAAGAAGGATTTATTTCGCCGAAAGAGTTGCAAACGATCTACCTGAAAGACGACCAGACAATTGATTCGTGGCTCGTTCAAGAAGGCGAGACCGTGGACTTCGGAACAGAGCTTGCTTCATTGAAAATGGATCATATCGATTCGAAGCGCAATGAATTAGAGTCGGAACTATCCGCGTTGCAAAATCAGTCGTCTTCGATTTCGCAAACGATCAGTAATCTGGAGTATGACAAGTCCTCAGCGGGCGGTTCGAAAAACGACAGTGATTACTATGATACAAACGACGAGAAAAAAGTTCGTGTGAATTTGAACGTAGGCATTGAAGTCAAAGGCGACGGCACGTTTGCGCAAGCGATTGCGGAAGCGGAGCGTGACCTCGCAGAAGTGCAGAAGAAAATAGCACTAGTCGAAGCGAAACTCGCAGAAGTGCCGAATGAATCTGCATTGACAAGCCCTGTAAATGGCTATGTCGTCGCAATCAAACGCGATAGCGAGTCACCGTCCATCGACATTTACAGCACGGATCAGACGATTGTCACGTACGTTCTCGACAACGAATGGCCAAACGTAGAAACGGGTGCACCGGTAACAATCCAGCATGACTCGATCCATACACCGTTCACTCCGAAAATCGATCCGGCTCAGGAAATCGAAGAAACGGAAAACGCGGAAGATGGAATCGGTAGCGAAAAAGGCAAAGCAGTAGCGTCTCTATCTGCTGACGGAGTTCCACCGAGCACTGTACCGTACGACGATCCGAAAACGGAAATCGACGGAACAGATCCGGAACCACCGGCTGTTAAGTCAGATAGTAATTCTGGAACGAATCCGAACACGACAAGTCCAAGTCCTGATGAGAACTTCGACGGCACATCCGGTAATCCAGACGGGTCTACGGACACGCCCGACAGCAGCATCGATAGTTCAAATAATAACAATACAGGTACAGAAACAACACCGAATACGGAGACACCGCCAACAACAGGTACTCCGAGCACGGATGGTACAACAAATCCGGATGCAACTCCTGAAGGTACGCCGAATCCTGATGGCACAACAACGAATCCAGACGGCAGTACAACGAACCCGGATGGTACAATCACGAACCCTGACGGAACCATTTCCAATCCGGAAGTGAATGAATCACCTGAAGGAAAGCCAGCATTAACAAATAAAGAAAAGAAACTAGCCGAAATCCAAGAGCGCATCACACCGGATTACCCGAACGAGATCTCCACAATTAACGGAGTCGTCGTATCGGTATCCAAAGTGCCTGCGAAAGACGATCAGTGGCTACAAGCGTATAAAGCGCTAGGCAACACACAAAAAGAAAATCCATTAGCGTATTACGAAGTGGTCGTCGCGCCATACGACGAGCAAATGGATTTACCATTCGGCACGAACGTTAATACGTTCATTCAAACGAATGAAGCCAATCAAGCAGTTAGTATTAAAACGAACTGGTTGACAGATAAATACCAAAATGCAGCGAAGGCATGGACGCTAGATAGTAATGGACGAGCAGTTCAGAACGTAGTCGAAGCACCATTTACTTCTCTTGATCGCTCTGTTCTGACAATGGGCATCGAACCTGGAATGGTTGCACTGCATAGCGATGATTTGGATAGTAGTCTTGAAAATCAATCAGTCTTCCATCCACTTCCGCTTTATTTACCGGAATGGCAGCAGTGGAAAACGACTCCTTGGCAAAACTATGTACGTTATTTAATTAAACGATGAAAAAACTGCCCTTAGTTGGGCAGTTTTTTTGTTTTTTGTGGGGGAGTTGGGTGGGGGCGTCGGGCGTCGCGCGTCGCGCTCATAGAAGTGCGTTGAGTGCTCTATGCAGACTGTTATTCGCTCTATGCCGAGTTTTAAGTGCTCTATCCAGCCGCGTGAGCGCTCTATCTGGGTGGCTGAGTGATCTATTCGGCCGTTTGACCGCTCATAGCGTAACTGTTCGCTGGCGGGGTGAAGTGAAAGTGGGTCGCGCTCATAGAAGTGCGTTGAGTGCTCTATGTCGGCCTTTATTCGCTCTATGCAGTGGTTTAAGTGATCTATCCAGCCGCGTGAACGCTCTATCTGGGTGGCTGAGTGATCTATTCAGCCGTTTGACCGCTCATAGCGTAACTGTTCGCTGGCGGAGTGAAGTGAAAGTGGGTCGCGCTCATAGAAGTGCGTTGAGTGCTCTATGCAAGCCGTTATCTGCTCTATGTCGGGATTAAAGTGATCTATCTGGCCACGCGAGCGCTCTATTCAGGTGGCTGAGTGATCTATTCGGCCGTTTGACCGCTCATAGCATCACAGAAAACATACGACTAAAGTAATGTTTTTAACAAAAATTCTCCCAAACACCAAGAAATAGACAACGGAAACTCATTTTCCCTCGTCAAATCGCCCCAAAAACCCAATTTCCCTCCCAAAAAGCCACCCGAAATTCAATTTCATCCATAACCTTCCAACTCCATGCATCTCTTGCTACAATAAATACATAAACCAAAGGAGGTGAAACCACATAATCTACAAAGCACGTACCATCCCAAAGTTAATCATCGGTCAACAGGCTCTATTGAAACGCCTGCCGGTTGATCACGAGAAGTACGAGAAAATTCGCAACGATTTCTACAACGGTAAAGCAGGCTTTGGCGGCGAAAGGGAATTCGACTACCAGCTACGCGATTTTATCCCGCCGTATCCACATGCAATTCTCCACGACGTATTCCTGAAACACGAACATGCTTACTTCCAAATCGATTCTATCCTCATTACGCCGAGTGCTATCGTGTTGTTTGAAATCAAGAACATGGCCGGCAAGCTGCATATTAAACAAAATCCTACCCAGTTTATTCGTGAATCAGTTGGCGGTGAACGCACCGTTTTGCGAAGTCCGATTGAAGAAATGGAGCGCAAGAAACACTATCTCACTAGCTGGCTGCAAGCGCGTAACCTCGAAATTCCGCTCATTGACTACATCGTCTTCGCCTACCAAAATGAACTCACCATAGAAAACACATCATCCCACCGTCTGGTATTCTCCTATGAAATTCCGAATCGTCTTCGAAATATGGAAATGAAAGAGGAATTATTGACCGCGGACCAGATCAAGAGATTGGCAAATGAACTCATGAAAGCACATCGCCAGTACGATCCGTTCCCGCTGATTGAAAAGTATGGGCTTTCTATTAAAGACCTGGCAACCGGCGTCGCGTGCACAAATTGCCAGCAACTAACGATGTTGTGGCGGACCAGAAGTTGGCAATGTCGTGCGTGCGGCCATCGTGATCGCCATGCTCATCATGCGACGCTAGCGGAGTGGTACTGTATTAGCGGCGGCCAACTCACCAATAGGCAATTCCGCCATTTTGCAAATATCTCCTCAAGACACATAGCCAAGCGGATGCTTGCGAACTCCTATACAGAAATGTCTGGAATCAAGCGGCACGCCACATATCAGCTCTCCCCACAACTTCTTAAAATCCGTGAATTGTCTCTTTAAATACCTAAAAACCAGCGCGTATATTACCCAACCGCTGGTTTTTCATGATAATTGGATTATATGAATGCTCAATGAAACCGCCTAACCGATCATACTTATAGTGTGGCCGCTCTATCAGAGTCTGTGAGTGATCATAGAAGTTACGCGACCGCTCTATGGGGCGCGTAATCCGATCATAGAAGCCAAGTAACCACTCATAGCCGGAGATGGAGCGTAGGACGGGGCGTGGTAAGGTGACTTGCTCAATGTTCGTGTCTGAGTGCTCTATTAGCGTCTCTGGCCGCTCTATCGCACGGCCTAAGTGCTCATAGAACTACTACCACCGCTCATAGGCCATTACGCTACTAACACCATAAACCTATAAAGAATCATAAAACTCTAGCAAATTCTACAAAATTCCTACCAAAACACCAGTGAAATACCGTATACTTTTAACAAAAGGGGGACGTTTATATGAATCTATTAAGTAACAAAAAGTTATTCTTAAGTACTATAGCTATGACAGTTGCTGTATCTGCGACAGGAGTGGCTACGCCGACACCGGTGGAGGCGGCTAAACCCGTTAAATTCAAAGATGTGCCAGAGAAACATTATGCTTACGATGCCGTCACCTATATGGCTGCCAATGAAATTATCAAAGGGTATGCCGACAATACATATCGCCTGAACAAACCTGTCACGCGTGCCCAGGCGGCCAAAATGATCGCGGTTTCTATTGGGGCGAAGCCGAGCCATGCGTATAAGATTGACTTTAAGGATGTCACCGAAGACAACGGGTCATATGACCATATCCGTGCATTGACACAACGAGGACTATTTAAGAACGCGGAAAAGTTCAATCCGAATAAACCGTTGACTCGCGGACAAATGGCGAAGCTGCTAGTTCTTGGCTATCATATCGTCACTGACGACAATGACTTCATTATCTTTGATGATGTCAAAAAGAGCAGTGGCGCATATGAATATATTATTACGATTGCCGAGCTCAATATTACGACGACGCGACCGGGTGGGAAATTTAATCCGAATGAGCCGGTCACGCGTGGCCAAATGGCAGCATTCCTCTATAGAACGATGCAATTCGACGAAAACCGTAAAAATGGTCTGATTACGTATGACAATCAAAAGAAAGGCTATGTCGATCAGAACAAAAATCTGATCAAGCCGAATCCTGATAATCAAAAGCCAGCACCAGAGAAACCAAAACCAGTGCCACCAAAGCCTAAGCCGGAACCGCCTAAACCTGTTCCGCCAAAACCGACACCAGTACCACCAGCACCAAAACCAGAGCCGCCGAAGCCTAAACCAGAACCACCTAAGCCGGCACCTGAACAACCATCACTTGCGGCGCAGTCGATTATAGCGGTCAACATGAAACGGACGAATGCTGATGTTAAAGCGTTGTTGGCAGATCCTGCGCTCAACCGAATAGCTAGCGCAAGGGCAGAGGATTTGGTGAAGCTTGGGGAATTGTCACATATTACGCCGACATATGGTACGGCAGAAGAGATGCTTAAGAAGTTTGATTATAATTGGTTGGCGTTTGGAGAAAACCTTGGCGAGGGGTATACTGATGCGCTTGTAATCACCAATGACTGGTACAACTCCCCGTCGCATAAAGAAAACTTAATGAGCCCGATATTTACGCATATTGGCGCAGGCACGGCTCAAGATAAAAGTGGTAAAATCTATTGGGTCACACTATATTCGAAAAAATAATATAGTTAGCCGCTTAACTGCCGGGGTTTGGGGTATAGTGAAAAGATACATACTTTTACCAAGCCTGACCGAATAAAGGAGGAAGCGCAATGAAACAAACTCTATTTGCACTAGTAGCTGTTTTTGCTTGGCTCTATGTAACACCAGCTACAGAAGCCGCGACTCTCGACGAAGTAAAGGAAATTGTCGAATTGTACTATTACGGCGAACAGCCAACTAATCTTCATAAAGCAAGAAACGTCACAGAAGTCGTTCGACAGCTTGACGAATACTCGGTCTATATGACGCCTGCTGAATATACTGATTATCTCAATCAATACGCAAGCGCCAAAGCACCTGCGCAAGTCGCGGCTGTGGCGGCACCGTACAATCTAGATAACGTCCAGTCGCATATGATGTATGGCAACGTCGGTTATCTAAAGATCAAAACGTTCTCTGCGCATCTGCTCGACGACGTCAACAACCACTGGAGTCAATTAAAAAGCCAAGGCGCTGAGAAACTCGTTCTGGATTTGCGCTTTAACGGTGGCGGTTATGTCGAAAGTGCAGAACAATTACTCGGCTTCTTCCCGAAAGTGAAAGAAGCATACCAATTGCAAACGCGCGAGGGCACACAGGTAGGGAAAGTTATTCCTGCAAAGAATAAATTCCCTGCAGACACATACGTACTCGTTAACCGCTACTCGGCATCAGCATCTGAAATCGTTGCAGTTAGCCTGAAAGATCAAAGCGCTGCGAACGTAGTAGGGGAGACGACAAAAGGCAAAGGTAGCGTCCAATCGTTATTTGAATTAGAAAACGGTGGAGCACTGAAGTTAACAACAGGTCACTACACAGGACCTAAAGGAACACCTGTACAACATAAAGGTGTGAATCCGAACATCAGCATGAAGCCAGGAACAGAACAATCAGGCATGCATAAACGCCTCGTCACTTCTGATCTGATTTCGCAAGGCTACAAGTTCGTCAAAGGGCCAACTGGTGTACCGCAGTCGAAGGTGTTTAATGTAGAGTTTACACAGAAGATGAACTTCGGTCCGGCGAAAGATTTCAACAAGATGGAACTTGTGAAGTTCGGAAGCGTCTCTATACAAACGACTAAAAAAGCTAGCAATGATAAAACGATGACGATCCAGCCGGCGAAACCAATGGCGCTTGGAGCGGAGTATATGCTCATCGTCCACCCGGGTATCAAAGGGGTTAACGGGTTGAATGTTGTGAATGGAACGTATACGCCTTATACCGTTCAGGTGCGAGCTAAATAAATTGGTGATGAGGAAGAGAAGTTGGTATACTGGATAGATGGAGTGAGGGGGAAGGCAACGTGGATCGACGCTGCAGGCGGACGCTTTCCCATGGGCTCGGCTTGAGCCGCTTCCTACGCTTCGCTCCGTCCAGGGTCTCAAGGCTTTCGCTGATCCATCGGGAGTCCCCGCCTTCCGCTTACGATCCACTGGGTATTCTTTTGGATTTTGAGCGGAAGTGCCAAAGCTAAAAGTACTCATTATTACTAAATGTATCTATTAAGGCAAAGGATGAAGAGATTCATCCTTTCTCTTTGAATTCAAATGTGTTGGGTCTTGTGTTCTTGAACTTAAATTTCCAACACAAAGAGAATGTGGTTACTTACTTGTTACCACACTATAGGTAAGACCGGAACGAAAGGCGGCGACTCCCGCGGGATAAGCATGAGTCTTGAGACCCCTGGACAGATGCCTTAATTTCTGTAAAGTACACAGAAATACGGCAAAGCAAACACTTCGCTGTTCGCTTGGCTCAAGCCATGCCCGCAGGAAAGCGTCCGCCTGTAGTGCAGGTCTCAACCCTTCTCCAAAGTATCTAACCACAACCTAAATTAAGAAAGCGAAGGTATCATACACTATGGAAAAGAAATTATGCGTAGTAGGCCTAGGCTATATCGGCCTTCCAACTGCCGTTATGTTCGCGAACAGCGGCTTGCAAGTACACGGCGTCGACCGTAACGAACGCGTCGTCAACCTGATCAACAACAAACAACTACATATAGAAGAAAACGGCCTGCAAGAGCGTCTGGAACAAGCCGTAGACGCAGGACACTTCAAAGCATCTACTACACCAATAGAAGCAGATGTCTACATCATCGCGGTGCCGTCACCAATCAATCCCGATAACACGGCGAACTTGGAATTCATCCGTGCGGCAACTGCATCGATTGTACCTTTCGTCAAAAAAGGCGCATTAGTTATCTTGGAATCAACAGTCCCACCAAAGACTGTCGAAAACATTATGCTGCCTGAATTACGTAAAACAGATCTCATCATCGGAGAAGAACTATTCGTCTCCCACTCACCTGAGCGCGTAATACCAGGTAAGATCTTCGAAGAACTAGTAAACAACGACCGCATCGTCGGTGGCATCAATGCGAAATCAGCAGAAATGACAAAAGATCTTTACGAAGCATTCGTCAAAGGGACCATCCACCTGACAGACGCAACGACAGCTGAACTTGTGAAAGTAATGGAAAACACATACCGCGACGTCAATATCGCATTTGCGAATGAACTTGCTAAAATCGCAGAAGGTATCGACGTAGATATTTGGGAAGCGATTAAGTTCGCGAACTTCCACCCACGTGTCAATATCCATACACCAGGTCCAGGGGTTGGCGGTCACTGTATAGCAGTCGATCCATGGTTCTTAGTCGAACTGGCACCGGAAAAAGCGGATATTATCAAAAAAGCACGTAATACAAACGACGGCATGCCGATGTACACAGCACAGCGAGCACAGCGTTTACTAAAAGAATACAATGTCGAAAGCGGTAAAGTGGCGGTTCTAGGCTTAGCGTTCAAAGGCAACGTCGACGACATGCGCGAAAGTCCGTCAACGAAAGTAATCGATTCACTGCAAGAGCTAGGCTTAGATGTCGTATCATTCGATCCGCACATCAAAGAATTACAGCATTCGACGCAAGTTGCGACGCTTGAAGAAGCGATCGGTTCGGCTGATCTCCTTCTATTAACTACAGACCATGACCAATTCAAGCAACTCGATCCAGCTATTTTGCAGACAAAACAACCAAGACCGATTATGTTGGATACGAAAAATGCACTCGATGCAGATAAATGGGAAAAAGCAGAATATCGCTTCTTCAAACTCGGAGATGGCAAAAAAGAGGGGCAGCTATACAAATGAAAGAAGAAATACTAGGCGTCTCGGTCAATACGGAAAATTACGACGAACTGATTCCGAAAGTCTTCGAGAATATCGATGAAGGAAAGAAATCACTTATAGTCGCAATCAATCCTGAAAAGCTAATGAAAGCAAAAGAAGACCCTGAGCTTAAAGCATTGCTTAACCGAGCGGAATTCCAAATTCCTGATGGTATTGGTGTAATACTTGCTTCTAAGTTAAAAAAAGGTCAGATTCGTTCACGTGTTACAGGAATCGACATGATGGACCGGGTCGTACAAGAAGCCGCCGTCAGAGGAAAACGCATTTTCCTCTACGGTGCAAAACCTGGAGTGGCGGAAGAAGCTGCAGCTAGATTACAAGTAATGCATCCGAATATCAAAATCGCTGGTGTTCAACACGGTTATGAAAAAGATGTACAAGTTGTACTCGATACAATCAACCAAGCGCAGCCTGATATCCTATTCGTCGCGATGGGCTCACCTAAACAAGAGCAATGGATCGAAGAACATCGCAACCAGTTGCATCCAATCTTGTTCCAAGGAGTTGGCGGATCGTTCGACGTATTGGCAGGCAACATCAAAAGAGCACCCGCCGCGTTCCAAAAAGCTGGAGCAGAGTGGTTGTATAGACTATTACTAGAACCTAGCAGAATCAAAAGACAAATGAATCTACCGAAATTTCTAGTAGAAGTTTATCGGAAGAAGTAATTATGAAGTGGGTTGGGGATTAGCGTTCCCCAACTTGAGCTTCAATTCCAAACCACTACCTAACTCCTACATTCTACTTCTCTACTATTCCTAAGCGAAATCTACTGACATCTTCTAAAACAACCAACTAACAAAAGTAAATCAAGAAATTTTATACTATTAAGTTACTATCTTGTAATCTAGTTAACTTAATGATAGAATACGAAGTTGTAAGGATAATTTTCTCTTTAGCATATAGCACAATACGTGCAAAGCGTTACGGTTGGTTGACCGCAAACAAAAAGGCTTGAACAGTTCCCATCTGTTCAAGCCTTTTTGTTTGGCAAAAATATCTTGCATGCCCAAGATACTCTATTTTTGAAATGCTATGGAAATAACTTGTATTTTATAAAACTTTCGATACAATAGTAGATGGGACAAAAATAAATTGTCGCACCGTGCTATTAGACTAGTATATATTCCAAGATTCAATTGACTTTTAGCACATTCTTATCTATACTTTAATGTGTAATGCCTACTACTTTCATACATAGGTAGTAACTGGCAAAAACAAGAGATATTACGAGGAGGAAATTATTTAATGGCTAACCAACCAACGAAATACCGCAAGTTTGTAGTAGGGGCTGCTTCAGCTGCACTAGTAGCATCAGCAGTAGCACCAGTAGCATTCGCGGCAGAATTCACAGATGTAAAAGACAACAACTCACACAAAGCAGCGATCGACGCTCTTTCTGATGCAAAGGTAATCTCAGGATACCCAGACGGCACATTCCAACCTAACAAAACACTTACACGTTCTGACGTTGTAAAGTTGATGGGTAAATGGTTGATCGCAGAAGGGTATGACGTACCTACTGATTACAAAACAAAGCCACGCTTTGCTGACTTGAAGACTACATCTAACGATGAGCTTCTAAAAATGTCTGCACTAGTATTCGACAACGGTGTATTCGTCGGTACTCCAGATGGTAAATTAGACCCGAACGGTGACATCACTCGTGAAAACATGGCAATCGTTCTTGTACGTGCATTCGACCGCGTACATGATATCGATCTTGCTTCTTACGTGAAAGACCAAGATTTCAAGAAAGACGTTACAGACCTAGGCAAAGCGAAAGCTGAAGCTCGTCCTGCAATCGACGTTCTAGACTTCTTCGACATCACAAACCCAGCTGCACCAGAATTCAACCCTAAAAACACAACAACTCGTGGACAGTTCGCTTCATTCCTTTACAAGACTACTCTAGTAGACTTTGATAAAGTCGGTGGCGGAGTTGTAGTACCTGGAGTTGCAACTGTTAAAGGCATTAATGCTACTACAGTTGAAGTAACATTCAAAGATGAAGTGAAAAACATCGACTCTTTGAAATTCTCTATCGATGGTTTGACTGTTTCTAACGCAGCAGTTAAGCAAACTGATAACAAAACTGTTGTATTGACAACTGCTACTCAAAAGGGTGGAGAAAAGTACACAGTTCAGTTGGATGGCAAAGCAATTGGTTCATTCACTGGTATCGAAGCTACAGTTCCAACTTCTATCAAAATCACTAACCAATCAGTACAAGGTAAAACTGGACAACAGGTTATCCTTTCTGCTGACACTGGCGTGAAAAAAGCTGGAATCCCTGTTACTTTCAACGTGAAAGCTAACACAACTGGCACTACTAACAAAGACCAAGTCTTCGAAGTAATGACTAACGAAAACGGAATTGCAACATTCTCTTACACTCAATACTCTGCGGGCCAAGATCAAGTAACAGCTTACCCAACAGGTGCTCCAACAGTACGCAGCATCGGTTATGTATTCTGGGGCGTTGACACAATCCTTGCAGTTGAAGACGTAACTGCTGGATCTACAATCAGCAATGGCGCTAACAAAACTTACAAAGTAGTTTCTAAAGATGCTACAACTGGTAAGCCAGTAGCTAACCAAACATTGAATGTATCTTTCAAAGAGAATATTGAAGTAACACCTGATCAATTGAAAGACGCTACAGTTAACGGAGTAGATGTTGCTCAATTATCAAACGGTACAGTTACAAGAGCTGCACAAATCACTACTGATTCAAAAGGTGAAGCTACATTCACAGTTTCTGGTAAAAATACATCAGTAACTCCTGTAGTATTTGCTGCTTACAATACTGCAACTACTAAAGACTACACTTACGATGCATCTGATCTTCAAGCTACTGCTTCAAAAGTAACATTCTCAGCTAACCAAGCAGAATATACTCTTGAACTAGTTCGTGAAAACGGCGAAGTTGCAGCAACTGGTGCAGCTAACGGCCGCAAATACACGTTGACTGTTAAAAACAAAGACGGCAACATTGCAGTTAACGAAATCGTTAACGTTGCATTCAATGAAGACCTTGACCGTGTGATCTCTACTACTACTGAAGCTAAATTCGTAGAAGTAAACAGCGATGGCACTCAACAGTACTTCACTGGAAGCAAAGCTAAGCAAGTATCTGTTAAAACAGACAGCAAAGGTCAAGCAACATTCGTTATCGGTTCTGATAAGGTGAATGACTATGCAACACCACTTGCTTGGATCGATGTAAACACTCCAAACGCAGTAGAAGGTAACTTCGATCAAGGCGAGCCAAACGTAGTTGGACAAATTTCTTACTTCCAAGCAGCTTACCTAGATGGCGCTGCACTAAAAGTTTACAACGCTGCTGGTAAAGAAACAAAAACATTCAAAGGTAGCGAGACTGCAACGTTTAAAGCAGAGCTAGTTAACCAATCAAATAAAGAAGTTGCAAACACTTCTATCAAAAAAGCATCTTACACTGTATTCAATACAGGCGCTAACGATGTAATTGTTGAAGGCCAAATCGTTTCTCCTAACCGTAGCTATACTGTTACTAAGGAAAAAACATTGGTTGGAAACGCTTGGACTGGTAACACAGACCTTAAAGTAACACCAACTATGGATAAAAACACTTCAGTACGCGTAGTTGCTACTGGAACTGCTATCGATACAGATGGTAAAGACTATGCATTCACTGCGAAAGAAGCTACTGCTTCATTCACGGCTACAAGTGCAGTTTCTGATCTATACACTGGTGAAGTAGTATCTTTCAACTCTGATAAGAAAGAACTTACTTTCAGCGGAAAAGATGCAGTTAAATATGCTGGTGAAAAAGATGTAACTTACGAATATAAAGGTCTTGGTAACACACCAATCGCAACTGCTGATGACTTCATCAAAGAGTTGAAAAAAGGTAAAGTTACTATCACTCGTGAAGTAAAAGGAAGCACAACTTCTTTCTATATCATCGAACAAGATACTACTAAAACTGGTCCAGCTGATACAGCTACAACATCTGCTGCTGACAAAGCTGCTGCTGATGCTGTAACTACTAAAGTTGTTGCACTTCCAGCTGTTGCAGATCTGAAAATCGCTGACAAAGCTAACGTAGAAGCTGCACGTGCTGCATACGCTGCGTTGACTATAGCTCAAAAAGGTCTAGTAACTCCTGCTACAGTAAACGCTCTAGAAGCTGCTGAAGCACAGATTGCAAAACTTGAAGCTGCACTTCCACAAGGGTTCAAATTCACTAAGACTGAATTAACTGGTAACTCAATCGCTACTGGTCTTGGTCTAGGAACATTCAACATTGAAGGAACAGTTGCAACTGAAGATATTGGTAAAGTATCTAAAGTAGTACTAAACTTCACTGATGGTAAAGACAATCCTGCTACACCAAATGTTGACGAGTCGAAAATCTCTGAAACTGTTGATGTAGATGCTACTGGTAAATTTGCTTACAACGATCTTCTTGAAGTCGGCGTATACAAAAAAGTTTCTGCTACTTACACTGTTGATGCAGTAGAACGCACAATTGCTCCTACGACAATCACTCGCGTAAATAACTAATAAGTAACTAAAATTTATAATACGGACTACAAACCTATTGTCTTACAATAGGTTTGTAGTTTAAAGATTAGTAATACAAAATTTGGAGGTATATTAATGAAAAAAGCAACTAAAGTTTCTCTAGTCGCAGCATTGGCAGTATCTGCTCTAACACCAGCAATGGCAATCGGTGCAGAAACAAACCATGCAGCTCCAGGATTTTATAACGTGGACACTGGTACTGTAGTATCAGCTGATGCTTTCGTTTTGCTATCTAACACTGAGAAGGTAAATTTACTTAAAAACTCTAATGTTTATTATGCAGATGGACAAGGTAAAGTAGTTCAAGCAACAAAAATTATTGACTCTAAAACTGATGCTGCACTAGTTGCTGCACTATTCCCTGAAACTGAACTTGAAGCTGATAAGAATGTTAGTTTAACTCCGGAAGGTACTGTTGTGCCTGGACAAACTGCGGAATTGAAAGTTGAATCAGTAAAGGCGATTAACGCTAAGACTGTTGAGGTTAAGTTCACACAACCAGTTAAAGAAGCAACTGTTATTACATCTAAGAAGTTAAATGATACTAATGTTAAATTAAAATCATTAGAAACTCCAGCACAAGGATTCACAGGTGCTAATGCAGCAGCTGAATTAAGTGAAGATGGAAAAACTTTAACAATTACTGCAGATGCTTCAGAAATTTTCGAAGGACGTTACCAAGTTCTAGTAGAAAATGTTGAAACAACTAAATCAGAAAAACTACCAAAGTTTGATGAAATTGTTAATCTTGGTAAAGATACAACTGCACCATCATTAGCTTCAGTAGAGAAAGTTAATGCCTCAACTACTAAAGTAACATATTCTGAAGCAATTAAAAACCTCGGTACTGGAACTACTCCAGGTGCTGGTTTGAGTTACTCATTCAAATTAGCAGATGGCACAGTTGTACCTTCTGCTGACGTAACTGTTACAGTAGTAGATGATAAGACGGTTAATGTTGTAGCTTCAGCTACTAAATATGCAGGTAAAACTATTACGGCAACAGTATTAGGTGCAATGGACTATTCGAATAACCTAATTAATCCAAATCCTTCTACATTCAACTTCCAGATTGGTGCTAAAGATGGTGTTGCACCGACAGTAACTTCAACAAAAGCTATTAGCCCAACTCAAATTGAAGTTAACTTCTCTGAAGAAGTACAAGGATTCAATACAGCAAATGCAGCTGACTTCACTTTATCAGGTGCATCTGGGACAATTGCTGCAGTAACAGCTACTAAAATTGAGCAAGACAATACAGATAAAAAGAAATATATCGTTACACTAAGTGGTTCTGCACTTGAATCAGGTGTAACATCTGCAGCAGCAGACGTTAAAATCGTTAAAACAAATATTACTGACCTTTCTGGTGAGGAATTGGCTGCTGACTACGCTTCTATTGTGACGATTAAAAAAGATACAGTTGCACCTAAGCATGTAGCAACTAAAGTCGTCCAAGAAGGTACAGACCAATGGTTAGTAGTAGAATTCGATGAAAAATTAGATGCAACTGCTACATCTGCAGTGGTTCCTGTTGCATTATCTGCAACATCTTTCAAAGACTTTGTTACTGTATCTGGCAAGTCAGTTACATTTGGTTCATCATTAGCTTTAACTACTGATGAAAAGGGTGTAAAAGTTAAGTTGGCAGATATTCAATTCGACTCTGGTGCATTGTTAGACGGAACTAAATATACATTTGATGTGAATGCAAAAGATGCAGCAGGTAATGTTTCTGATGCAATTAAAGTTGAGTTCACAAGCAATGACAAAGCTGATTCTACAAAACCAAAAGTAGATACAACTTCTGCTTTGACTGGTAAAGAAACAGTAGCTGTTACTTTTGACCGTGAGCTTGATGGTGCGTCAGCAATTAATGTTGCGAACTATAATATCGCTGGTGTAACAATTGAAAAAGCTGTTTTATCTCCACTTTCAGGAGGTAAGCAAATTGTGACATTAACACTTGGTAAGAACGAGCAATCTGGAGCACGTGCAATTACTGTTTCAGGCGTTAAATCAAAATCAGGTGTGGCAATGGATACGTTTAATAGTTCTGTAACTTTGACAGAAAACGTTAAACCAACAGTTACTGCTGCAAAAGTTACTACAACTAAGACAATTGAACTAACATTCTCTGAAAACGTTGTATTGACAGGTGTAGCTAACTTTGATGTATTCATTGGAGATTCAACTACAGCGGAAACAGGTGTTTCTTCAGTTGCTGAAACAACAACTACTAACAAGACTGTTATTACTCTAACTACTGCATTGACAGATGCAGACCTTGCTAAAACTATTACAGTTAAACCTGCATCTGGTGCAGATGTTAAAGATGCATCTGGTAACGTTTTAGATTTCAAGTCAATCGTTGTTACTAAGTAATTTTGACTATAGAAACATTTTCATTATACAATTCAGTCAAACTGAACTGTGGATGAATAAGAAAGCCATCTAATCGAGTAATCGTTTAGATGGCTTTTCTTTTACTTGTACAACCGAGTGGATATATTTCATTCCAAAAGTGAGTAAATCCTGTTTTGACTTGGTACAAACAGAAAAAGATCCTCTTAATTGAGGATCTTTTCTTTAATTTATTATTAACATCCGGTGACAGTCACTCACACGAATCAGACACTACTCTGACAACTGAGTAACACACCAAAGAATACAGCCCTTCAATCGAGAAATCGGTCGAAGGGCTTTTCTGTGCTGGCACTTGCCGTTATTGCAATGAATATTACTGTAAAAAAGAGATCTTTTCAAGTATCGGGTGCCAGTCACTCATACAACTCGGAAACTATTCTGACAACTGAGTAACACACCAAAGAATACAGCCCTTCGATCGAGAAAAATCGGTTGAAGGGTTGTTTCTGTAGCTACTCCCTTTTCAAGCATATATTATAATCTTGAATACAATCATCAAGCCCTAATTCCCATTGCGGAGTTAGGGCTTATTTTAATTGGAGGGATTTAGGATGAAGATGTATGAATCGAATGTTGAGCAGTTAGAATTGTTGATGGTGAAGGAAGATGAAAAGAAGCGTGTACCTGCGAAACGGGTGGACATTGTGTCGTTGCGATTGGTGAAGGAAGCAAGTCTGTTGTACAAGGATCGAGCAATTCGAAGCCCAGAAGATGGCTACAACTTGTTCAAGCAGTTCCTTGGTGAATTAGACAGGGAGTATTTTGTCGTCATGTGTTTGGATGTGAAGAACCAACCGACAGCGATGAATGTTTGTCACATTGGTAGTTTGAATGCCAGCTTAGTTCATCCAAGGGAGATAATGAAGTCCGCAATACTGTCTAATGCGGCTTCGATAATTGTACTTCACAATCATCCCAGCGGGCAGCCTGAACCAAGTCCAGAAGACATTGATGTAACTAAAAGATTAGTGGAAGCAGGGAGTATTATGGGCATCGAATTGTTGGACCATATCGTGATCGGCAGTGATAGCTTTGTATCTTTAAAGGACAAGGGATATTTCTAATGGATGAGCTAACGAGAGAAGTGGAATGGTTCATTGACACGTTGCAACAAAAGTGTGAAGTGGAAGTAACTGTTGATCTAATCGCCACAGAGGCAGTTGAACTAGGACTAGATGAAGTGGAGGATTTCTATGTACCCGACGGACTCCTAGACAATCAGCCTACTTCTCTACTCTATGAAATTATGGTAACAAATGATGAAGAGGAAAACGAATGGGTTGGAGGAATCGCTTTCTATCCAAATTCCCCAGAGTGGTGGTTACAGGTGATCACGAAAAATGGGCATCTTGTTTATCGAAATGTACTTCCCCTTCCCCAATGAAACTCCCGACAATACTAAATCAATTCGATTGAAAACTGACGACAGTTCTTTGTCTAGTGTGTTGATGTAGACGTAAACATTGCCGTAGATAGACTTGTATTCATTTTCGTAGACATCCACTCATGACATTATCTAAATACTGTCGTGAGTGGATGAATGAAAGGGAAAGAGGTGACTTACTCATGTGCTGGAAAATTAGAACGACAATTCTTGTGACGCCTAAACTGACAGATAGAATACTAAACGATCATAGGGCTATGGATGCGGAACTAGGCATTCATGGTCCTTTTTAATTTGAGGAGGAATTAGGCATGAACTACTTAGAAAGCTTTAGCCAATGGTTGTTTGAAGATGGAAAGAGTCTTAAAACCATCGAATCCTACCACAATGATGTGAAACAATTTCAGAAGTACTTACTTGAAGAGGCAGTGGATGAAGAAACACCGTTAAGTCGCTATTCCTTTGTCCGTTACAAGCAGCATTTGCTAGATAGAAATTACAAGGTGTCTACGATTAATAAAAAGGTCAACAACTTGAAAGTATACAATGACTATCTCCAAATGAAAGGAATTGTGGATGGCAACTACATTCAAGTGAGAAAAGATCGTGTGTCAATTGCAAGTGGAAGTGAACAAGTCGTGGAAGCGTTAACCGATGCAGAAGTAGAGCGTGTTCTGGCTTATGTAGAAGACATTGAAAAGGTAAGCATAAGAAATCGTTTAATCGTTCATTTATTACTGTATACCGCTGTCAGGGTATCCGAAGTAGTATCTATTAAGCTGCCGGACATTGATTTCATCCATCATACGCTACTGGTTCGGGGCAAAGGTGGCAAGGTACGAGAGATTGGCATTAGGAATGATTTAATGGCGTTAATTAAAGAATATCAAGATGGTGAAAGACAGGCATCTAAATTTAATGAGAGTCCCTATCTTCTATTGTCGCAACGAAGTAAAAAAATGCACAGAGACGCAGTCCGAGACTTCCTAGAACATCTTTCCAAAGACGTAGATTTAAAGTTGCATCCGCATCTTTTTCGACGAACTTGCGCCACCCTACTTTTAAGAAGAGGCGTGCCAATCGTTACCGTCAGTAAAATACTCGGACACCATTCCGTAGACATGACATCCAAGATGTACATTCAAACTTCCCGTAAAGATAAACAAGATGCCCTGGATCTTTTATAAAGTAGGTTCAGTGAATCAAGAAAGGAATGAGCATTATGTTTTCAGTAGACAAACCAATTTACGTAACCAGAGCCATAGCTGAAGAATTACCAGGAGAACATCAGCTATTCATTTACCAATACTTTTGGAATCAACAGGAGGTGATGACAGATTATCTTCAAGTTTTCAACTTTTATATAGAAGATGGTCATCAATTCGTCATTCAGTCACAAGAACAACCTGAAAGAGAAACGATCATGAAAGTACCATTACAGAAGCAGGAGCCGATTGAACGAACGGTTTGGATGATGGACCAAGGAGAAGATGGGACGATTATCTTGTTTCCAAATGATTACTAAAAAGAAACAACTTCCACAAGGAAATTCTCGCTGTGCCGCTTTTTGTCGGAGGTGAAAGCAAATACCAAGGCAGGAGAAGAAACAGGCTGTACGGCTAAAATCTAGCTTCCTAGGGTCGAAAGTTTCTGGACAACCTAACAAATTTGAAAGGAGGTGAAAAATCATGTGGGAAAAAGTAGTGCTTGTTACTGTCATTGCGGCTGCATCAGCAATCGTTGAAGAAGTTCTGTCAGACAACTAAAGAAGTAAAAGGAAGCCTGTTTTCATTAGGGCTTTCTTTTTTTTGCCTACGAATGGAGTCGTGTTGAATTTACATAGAAAAAGAATCCAGAATGATTTAAGAACTGGTACAATAGGATTATTAATGCACTGATTATTCATGAAAAGAAGTTGTGGGTATACGTTTTAGTAGACATCCTGGTAAACCTAAAAGTCTTCGTAAACAAATATATAGATGAAGATGTTGCCATTTACATCTACAACATTTAAACGAGGAGACGATACGAATGCCAGATAATAATCCAACAATACCAACCATTACAACGAAAAAAGTTACGCAGCCAAATGAACTGAACCAAAGATTGAGAGAGAAAAGTGGAGAAATGGCTGAACGTTCTAGAATGGCAGCGCTTGAGAAAAAGACTGCCACGGATGAAGCTAATCCACCTCAAGTAGTTCAGCAAGAACAGCCTAAGCGCAAAGTTGTAAGACCAAAGAAAGTTCGTCCGGATAGTAAAGTGGTTAG
This sequence comes from Sporosarcina sp. P26b, assembly GCF_002743245.1. Taxonomy (NCBI): domain Bacteria; kingdom Bacillati; phylum Bacillota; class Bacilli; order Caryophanales; family Caryophanaceae; genus Sporosarcina; species Sporosarcina sp. P26b. The sequence goes on along the minus strand of NZ_PDYW01000009.1, from coordinate 40,001 downwards.
CGAAGGGAATAGTAAACTTGAGAAGAAACTAGGCATTGGTAAACGTAACCGATTTGAAGATGCCAATACACGTGTGACAACTTACATTGACAATGACCAACTGGAGCAACTTCGTAAAATTAAAAAAGAGTACAATGTACCAATGACTGAAGTAATTCATAAAGCACTCGCCGCTTATTTGACGACATAAATTATCCCCCATACTTTCAAATGAGAGTATGGGGTTACAGGCGCTATTTATTAATGAACTAATTAAAGTTATTTACAGTAGGAGGATGGTTAGAATTGGGGAAACACAGAAAGTGGGTAAAGAATAAAGTACAGAATGAGATTCATAGATTTCCATTGTTAAAAGAATATCAAGATTCCATAGAAAACTACATTATTTTTCACCTAGTGGCTTTAGGGGTTCGATATAAAGAAAACGGACAGGCAAGTTTGTCCGAATATATTAGAAAGGAACCGAGAATTGCAGATCCAGAATATTTAAAGGTTAGAAGGCTTTTTTATTCCCTTAATGACAAAACTAAAAAAATGCAAGAAGAACGGAAGAATTTGACTCCAAACTCTGAAAAATGGGAGGTCCAGATACATAATTTTTGGCATGAATTACTACTTTTTATTGGTAATGAAATTGAAGGTGAACAGCTGGAGAAGCAGACAAGGCTAAAAAAGATTATAGGTCAAATATCAAGAAAAAACTACAAAGCTATCAAGTATAATGATTTTACTTTTTATGATGAGTTCCTAAGGGAAAAAATCGAGAATGAATTTGAAACCCATAAGGATGAGTTAGAAGTAGGATTGCATTTATACATGGCACAAAAAGCCGTTAATTTTCACTTTACAAAGCACTTTTGTAAAGTATTGGATGAGTACAATAAAGAAGCAAAGACACCAAAAATTGAACATGCACGGACACTTGATATTTTATTGAAAATCCCTAGCCTTCGAATTATGAAGGAGTACTTGGAGATGGACAGTTTTAATCCAAATGATTATGAAGAAGCTTTTCATTTTCTATGTCAATTCATGATGTTAACGCGAGTTATTATGGATGCATCCTATGATTATTTACGGCTAATGTATGACACCCAAAGGGATTACTATGTAGATAAGATGGAGGAGAAAGGATATTACGTTAACTCTCCTGAGTTAAAGAATAATTATAATAGAAAAAATCTTAAACAACAGAGTGAAATAGCTGATTTCTTTAGTTTCGTTAGGGCTATAGTAAAGGAAGATGATGAAGATGCTTTTTTTCATGAGGTGACTGAATTTAATTATCTGAATGATTTTACACCAAAAGGTAATGAGCCCGATTTTACAGTTAATACATTTAATAAATTGAAGCTTCTAAGAACGCAAAATTTGGAAGAGGTACAATCATTTGATGGAAAAGAAGGTATATTGAAAGAAGAAAAGCTTAACTATATAAATTCAACCCCAAATCTTAATGAGAGCATAGCGGAATTACAACTTATAAATGAGCTCGGGATATTGGGAGTTGAAATACCACGATATCACAAGTAATACTTAACCTTTTAGGGGGTTAAGTATTTTTTTTTGAAAAACAGGGCAAAAAAACGCAAATGGAAAATAAGCGAGTTGTGCTTAAATGTAGTTAGTAACAAACCTTGATTATATTTTTAAAAAAAGAAAATCACAAAGGAAAAGGATGAATGCCAAATGAAAAAGAGTGAAGCTTACGAAAATGCTGTATATATGTTAGAAGATTTCGCAGCGGATTATCAAGTTGAGATTCATCGACTAATTGTGGAATCAAATTATAATGAGTCAGAACTGAACACTTTATCTGAATTTTGCAAGGACAAGTTTACACACGTGTGCGGAGTCCGAGAAGTAAGAGTAAAGTCTTATGCTATACACATTATTTTATCATCACCTTGGATAATTTCAGAAACACAAGATATCGTTAATTTCATGAGTTACTTTGAAGGTGAATTACAAGAACTACATGGAGTGGCTGAATATGAATATAATTTTTATACGCTTTGATTTGGTGTTTCAAGTGTACAAAACATGAATGACGACTGGAAAATTGTAACGGTGTTGTTGCAGCCATCACTGTTGCTTAAGGAGAGAATTGTATGATGAGAATGAAGGAAATTCAGAACTACGAATTAATCAATCGTGAAGATGCAAAGACGTTACCTAGTATAAATAAAACGTTCAAATTAGGTAAGTACCGTATAGAAGGAACTAGGCTATTTTACGAAGACATAGACCCAGAAACAGGTAAGGATGTAAAGCATACAATCAGTCAGCTAGTGTGGATTGATTGTGTCATACACAGTCTTGAGACAGGTTCGACTACGTTTGAAGTTATTTTTTATGCACGTGAACAGTACCACCGAGTAGTTGTAAGTCGTGCCATCTTTATTGAAAAAAATATTTTGCAACTAACTGAAAAAGGTGCGGATATTAAAATGACTAACTACAAAAACATAGTGGGCTTCCTTGAAAAACAGAGTAAAGAAATTAAAAAAACCTTTTACAAGCACTCATCATTAGGCTGGAAACAGTCTGGTGATTCACTGGTATACTACCATGATCAGAGCATAGCAGCCAATGGGAGTCCAGAAGAGTTTTCTTCCACATATAATGGAGGTTTGGCAATTCAACCTACTGGGAGCTTTGAAGCCTGGCAGAAAGTAATCATTGAACAGGTTCTCGGGAAAACGCCGCTAGAATTCGCGCTAGTTTACGGATTTAGCGCTGTAATTAACGCTTTGCTTGCGAAATACCGTCCAATGGATGTACTCCTGGTACACATTTACGGAGATAGCTCCACAGGAAAGACCACTGCTTCCCGACTTGCAGTAAGTGGCTTTGGAAAACCAGATGCTGATGGTTTACTTAAAAATTGGAACGCGACCTTTAACGCTTTAATGAAAATCATTGCTTCTAATCATGGGGTTCCCATGGTACTGGATGAATCGAGTACGAAGACCAATGCCGACTTCACATCCATCATTTATCAATTAGCAGAGGGACGGGACAAAAATCGATTGAATGCTGAGATAGAAGTACGAGAACAACAAAAATGGTCTGGAGCTTACTTGTCTACAGGCGAACATCGTCTCACCGAAAAGTCTAACCAAAACTCAGGACTTCAGGTACGTGTCCCAGAGTTTGGAAACATTGAGTGGACCGACTCAGCCACCCATGCTGAAATAATCAAGAACGAACTCGGGAACAACTACGGACATGCAGGTCAAAAGTTTGTTCAGCACGTCATCGACAACTTTGAAGAAAATCTTTGGTTAGAAGCATTTGATGAAGTAAAAGCGAATCTAGTAGACGCAATGGAGAATAAAGACGGTTTCTCAGAACGATTAGCCGATAAGTATGCTGTGATTGTATTTACAGCACATATTATGAATGAATGTTTTGATTTCGAAGTTTCGATAGATAAATTACAAGAATTCATCCTTGAGGTGGACCAAGAGAACATGACAACCCGTTCATTAGAAACGAGGGCACTCGATTACATTCAGCAAAAAGTCATTACCGACCAAGCTAGTTTCAACAAAGATGGCTCAAATTTTACTGGTGTGAAATGTTGTGGCTCCATTAAGAAGAAGGAGGATTACCTGGAGGTTGCCATAATAAGAAATGTTTTTGACGATTGGCTAGAAGAAGGTAAATTCTCCAGTAAACAAGTGGTTCTAAAAGGTCTGAAAAAGGAAGGCATTCTCGATCATGAAACTGGTAAAAATACACGCGAACGTAAGCTTCCAGACAAAAACGAAAATCAAAGCATAGCAAGCAAGAAAACCGTGTACGTTTTGAAAATGCCTTTGGATTTACTAGATGCTGTAAATACAGATTCACCTGAGATAGAAAAAAAGAAAAGAACACCATTGAAAACACCAAATTCACGACCTGATATTCAAAAAATGATAAAAATGAATCTTGAAAAATAAAGCACTCCATTCGTTGGTTCAGTTGCAGCTGGATCAACGAATCCTACAAATATATATTATAACTTTGAACCTAAATGAAGGAGGAAAAAGAAATGATGTTATTAAATAGTTTAGACAAACTTGAACAAAATTTGGTGCAAGAAGGAAAAAGTGAAGCGACTATTGATAGCTACCTAAAGAGTTGCAAACGATTTGCTAATTGGATTCAGAAAATTAACAATGGTCCCGTATTTATTGAACAAGTGAAGGAAGCGGACATTCAAAAGTACTTACACGAACTTGCAACAGAAGCAAATTATAAACCCGCCAGTATCAATGTAGCATTAAATGGGTTACGCAACTTGTTTCAGTATGGTATGCGAAGCGGATTAATTGAAAATAATCCAACACAATATATAAAGTCCATTAAAAATAACCAGAAAAGGCGGGACTATTTAACGGCAGAAGAAATTGAAGAACTTCTTGCTGCGCTCGATCATAAATTAGATAATTTAGTTGTTCGTACATTAGCATACACAGGGTTGCGAATTAGTGAATGCCTTGCTTTAACGCCAGAAGACATTGATTTTAAAGCAGAAAGAATCCACGTACGAAATGGTAAAGGAAGCAAACCACGTACAGTACCATTAGCGAAAAATTTGAAGCCACATCTACTGAAATATAAAAATGGCTCAAGAAAATTTGTAAAGGATAGTGAGTTTTTCTTTGCTACAACAAAGACAGGAGCTATTTCCGCAGTGTACATTAACCGTTTGCTAAAAGAAACCGTGGAAAAACTGAAATGGACGAAACATGTAACTTGCCATGTGTTAAGACATAGCTTTGCCTCTGAATTAGTAAAGAATGATACAGCCCTGCCAACTGTAGCTGCTTTGCTAGGACATGCCGATTTTCGCACTGTTACATCTGTTTATGTCCACATTGCTGATGAAGTATTGCAATCTGCAGTAGATAGTCTCGATCTTTAATTGGTACATCATGTAAGGAGGGGGTAAATAAAATGAAAAAAGAAATTAATGTAGTCTCGCCTGAAGAAGACGAACGTGTCCATATGGTTTTAACTGAATTAACAAAAGGGACTAGTCGTGATGAATTAGCCATCTGTCAGCGATTTGGTTTTACCGACATGAGCGAATTAGGACAGTACATGAAAAGTAAGGGATATAAATGGAATACAAAGTTAAATAACTACGAAAAAGATGCACAAATGATCACATCTATAGAGGAAACAGATGGAGCGATGGAACATTCATCTCCTTCAGTAGAGAATCATCATGTGCAAGAGCCTTCACTTGAACTTTACTTGCCGCTTCTTGAAATGCTAAAGCATAATGAAAAACGTCTCACAGAGTTGTTGATACCATACGGCAAGGGTAACAGCATCCCACGGTACACCATTGAAGGGATTGCAAAAACGAAAACTGTACAGATGATCCATACCCTTTCCAACATGGTGACAGAGTTTGCTGAGGAGAAGAACATAAGCCAACGGGACTTGTTTGAGGTTGCACTCATTGACTTTTTCAGGAAATACGGATACGAAAAAGAAGTTGCACAAACGTTGAAAATCCATTAAAGAAGTGGTCTTGTTGCCACTTCTTTTTTATCAGCCCAAAACAACTCGATTTTTGAAAACCCCTTTTCCGATACACTTTAATTACTGGAAACTCTAGACCGTCAACACCGGAAAACCATGGGGCTCAAGGGGTTGTGAGGAAAACCCCGAAACCCCTCCATTTTTTTGAAGAGATTGCTCTTGTGAATTGTAGAATGGTACAGGAAGATAAACCAATCAGTGGATACAGCTGTAGAGTTCCTAGTAGGAATATATACTGTTACCAGTACTAATGTTTCTACAAGTGAATAGTTAAGAGGAACTGTTAGACTTCCTATCTTCTTTATACTTATTAAAATCTTAGATTTTGAATGCATGCTATCTGATTAGTGATTGCTAGTAGTACATACAATTGAAGTGAATAATGATTGTATGTGACATGATTTCTGTGATTCATTAATGATGTTTTCTATCCACAATGTATCCCCCGCCACTACTCAGTTATTATATATGTGTCTACCCTTTACTAATTGGTTTTCATCATTTTACTTGGCTCTTCGATTTATTCTGACGTGAAGATTAGATGGTACTATCCTTCAAAAAAGTTTGCCTATTGTCATTATTCAATAGAAGAGTGTAAATATAATTCATACTTCATTTTTTCAAGAGGAATGTTTTTTTGAGCTCTAGGTACAAATTATGATAGATGATGGTTCTAGCAATTATATTCGTTTGGTTTTACTAAATTGATTCAGTGGACTATTCCTAACGAGCTAGGTATTTATTATTCAATCTGGTATCTGAATTATATTGATGAATTCATACTTAGAAGATTATGGAGACAAAAAGATTACAAACGTGTTTAGATATACACACATAAGTTCAATCAACATCAGCAGGGATCGCAGTTCCAGGTTTGTTAACATGATGTACTTGTACACTTCAGACGATTTATAGGTGTGTCTCTCTACAGAAAAATGTAGGGGTTTTGGGGTTTTTGTCACAATCTCTTGGTGGACATGGGATGGGGACATTCGAAATCTCGGTTTTCGGCTGGTTTTTCAGAAAAAGAGTTGGGGGTTTTTTCCTAGGGATCGCTAAAAGATGTTGCCGCTTCTGTTGGACTTCTTTTTTTGTCTTCGTAGTGTTTCCCTGTCTACTGCAACATTACCTCTTGGGTATCTATCGAACAACCATTGTCCTAGGATTGACCTTGTCCCACCCCTTGAGGGACATAGTGTTTCGACTATCCTTTTCCTTACAGATTCTTGGTTGGCTTTGTGCGATTAACGCCACTCAAGTAGAAGTTAAATTTAGCCAAAAAGTTGATGCAACTGAAGCAAATAAACAAGGTAACTACACTCTTACATCTTTAGATGGACAAGGAGTTACAAATGTTAGTACCGCTGTTTTACAAGATGATGAAAAAACTGTAGTATTGACAGCTGACAAAGCTTTAGAAAAACGTTATCAGCTTACGCTTGGTACTGATAAAATCGAATCTGCTGCAAACTCAGCTATAAAAGTTAACTATAATGAAACAGTTACCTTCGCAAAAGATACTACAGCACCAAAGGTCATTGGAACTGAACGAGTATCAGCCAACCAGGTAAAAGTCAAGTTCTCTGAACCAGTATACTTTGCAGCTGGTGCTCTTTCTGCTCAATATGCAGATTCATCAGCTATTGCTATTGCAGATATCCAAGTTGGCGGAGCGAATATTAATGTGGCTACTGTTGCTAAAGCAGCTGCAAGAGATGAAATTACTTTAGAACTTCAAGCTGGAATTACAGCTGATAAAGATATCGTAGTGACACTTAACGGTGTGAAAGATACTGCTGACAACCTTATCAGCCCACAGCCTTCTAAAGTTACAGTAGTTAAGAAAGCAACGGATACAGTTGCTCCTAAATTGGCTTCTGTTACACAAACAGGTGCAAAAACTTTCAACATCAAATTCGACAAACCTACGACTATAGCTGCATTTACAGCAGACAAAACTGAAGTTGAAGTTACAGGCGCAGCGGTCACAGGATTTGATAAAGTTGCTGGAACTAACGATGAATACAAGGTAACTGTTGATACTAACTTAAATGGTTTACAGACAGTTACAGTGAAGTCGGGAAAAGCAACAAACGCTGATGGCACAGCTACTGCAGCTAACCTAACGAAGCTTGTAACATTTGTTGCGGACGAAGCGGCTCCAAAAGCAACGTCTAAAATTGTAACAGACAGCAATAACAACCAAGTTATCGAATTAACATTTGACAAAGATGTCGAATTGATTGGCGATAAAAATGTTACTGTCAAAGGAACTCAAGTAAAAGATTACGTTACAATTCCAGTAAATGTTAACGTTGTAGCTAAATATGCTAACAACACGAACAAAAAAGTAGTGCAAATTCCTTTGTCTAATGCAGCTCTTAATGTAGAAGGTGCTTTATATAACCTAACTATCGAAAATAAGACAGCTAATACTAACGGTATTGGTAGCCAAGCAGACGTAGATATGGCAAAAGCTGAAGTTACATTTACACGCAATAAAGATGGTGTGGCTCCTAACACAGAAGTGCTTAAGGTTGCAGACATCGTATTTGCACAAGGCGCAAGCAATGATGCGGTTACAGTAACATTCAGTAACTTATCGGCAACAAGAGCACTTGACGCTGCTTCTGCATCTAACGTAGCGAACTACTCTATCGATGGAGCAGTTATTGAATCTGCTACAGTAGCAGCTGAAGCTGGTGGTAGCCAAGTCGTTACATTGAAACTTAAGAAGAACTCTAACACATTTACTGGTGTGCGTAACGCTACAGTAAAGAACGTTAAGCTTATTGGTTCTTCAAAAGTTATGAACCCGGTAACACAAGTGACACCTTCACTTGATGAAAACGTTCGCCCAACAGTTGAGAAAGCTGAGATTACAGCTAATAACGAAATCACACTTACATTCTCCGAAGCAGTTACGAGTGTTAACAAGGATGCATTCCTAGTGAAAGCTGGAACTGCTACAGTTGCTCAAAATGCAGCAGGTGCAGTTGTTGACGGCAGCAATGCTAAGAAAGTTACAATTACTTTAGGTGCAGCACTTACTCCTGAACAATTGGCTCAAACAATTACTGTTGAACCAACTAAGACTTCTGCAAACTTTGTTGTAAAAGATTTGGTAGGTAATGAGCTTGAGAGCTTTGCTCCTGTAACAGTTGCCAAACCATAATTAACATAATAATTATCAAGAGCCCTCTAATCGAAAAATCGGTTAGAGGGCTTTTCTTTGGTTCTATAATATTGGTTCTATAATAAATGTTGGGGTACTCAAACATTTGAACAAAAAAATGCACGTGATCACCAATTTTTTTTATACTTGAATTATCCAGAAACAAGTCAAAAAGAATGGTGATACGTGCATATGAATTTTTTTAATAAATATTTCAGACCTATACAGACGTATAGATCTTGGCAAAGAATTCTATATTAATAAATTGTTATTATGATATTTCATTGCAAATGAATATATGGTACTATTACTAAAGATCCAATTTCACTGTTTGAATGGTTCATCCTACAATAAATAAGGAGTGAAGATTTTGAAAAATAAAATGAAAATATCAATGATTGCTGCGTTATCACTATCAGCTATAACACCTGTTATGAGTTTAGCTGCTGAAGAAGTAAAAGTACCTTCTGGATTTTATGATACAAAAGAGGGGGGATTTATTGAAGTAAATTCATTTATACACATGAGTTTATCCAAAAAACTAAATATCTTACAAAACTCAGCGTTTTATTACCTGGATGGTACTGGAAATGCACTTCAAGTTACTAATATTATAGAATCAGAAACGGATGATATTTTGTTGCAAGCTGTAAAAACAGTTGAAGAAGTACAAGAAGAACTCGATGTAGTATTTGTTCCTAATGGTGTTGAGATTAAACCGCCAGTAACGTCTCCTCCCACTCCACCAGTAATCGTTCCGCCTACACCGCCCGTCGTTGACGATAGTTTAGAAGAGTTGACTACAAATGTTGATTCTTTAAGTATGGGTATTGAAAAGTCAGTTGATTTCCGCGTGTTGTATACGGGAAAAGAAGCCTCAGAATTAACTTTATTAAAAAAGATTGGAAATACATTCGTTCCCTATAATAATGATGGTCATATTAATTTAAGAGATAATGGGAACCAAGAAAATGCAGACTTACTACATGGCGACGGAATTTACAGTGCGCGTGTGTTATTAAATGGAAATCAAGAAGGTATCCAAACGTTTGCTGTTGGAATCGAAGTGGATGGAAAATGGAAAGTAGTTAGTAAGCCAATTGAAATCATGGTAGTAATTCCATTTACAGAAAAGCAAGCACAGCAGATTACTGAGAAAACGACTAATCTTCAGGAAGAAATCGAGAAATTAAAAGACGAAGGTAAAACAATTGAGAATGTGAAAGCTGATGTAGTAAATACTTTAAATGAATCGGCAGATGTTTCAAAAGCAGGAGTATCTGAAGCAGGTGTCTGGTTTGCGTTGAAATCTGGAGCACTTGGTGCAGTAACTGTAACTGATTCTGCTCCGGTCACAGTAATCTCTCACAGGGCATTGGAGATGAATGTAACTGATATTGAGAAGAATATGTTAGCGAATACAGATGCATCTTCAACAGTTGGTAATCAACGAGTCATTATTTTAACTGGGCACGGTTCTAGTGGAAGTGACGGAGCAACGTTAGCAAGCATGCTGCAGGGTAGTAGTATTCCGTTTACAGTAAATCATTATAAGAATGCGACAGTAGAAGAATTTAAAAGTATGTTCAATTACGGCACGATTGTATTTGATACAGCAGGTGCAGCACTATTTAAAGGAGACTTTACAACAGAACTCCCATATTTAAGTGATCTATTTAAAAATATTGAAGAGCAAGTCGTGATATTGACTGGTGAACCAGTAACTATGGAGCAGACACTGAAATATAATGCAGATATTAAAACGGGTCGCCTAGTTACGGTAGATGGTTATTATGCAATTACACCTGCGTTTGTAAAGTATTATGGTGGGAAAGAAAAATTACCGCAATCTCTTGTATACGCGAATAGTGCGTATAGTCACTCGAACGCAACGTTAGCCAATCAATTTATCAAGAAAGGCGCACAATCATATATTGGTTCTAAGGAGTCTATTGAAACTGGAAATATGTTGAATAGCTTTGGCTCTCTATTAAAAGGAAAGACTTTACTAGAAAGTTTGGGGCAGTCAGTAAAGATTACAGGAAATAAATCGCTAAGCTATGCTAAAACTGCTTCGCTTGTTAATGGAAATCTAGAGGGAAAAGACGGTTGGATTAGTGGTGGACATTTTGATTCTATCACACATTTAGGCGTGAACTTAAATGAGAGATACGAGACTATTAAGCCGACGGAAGGTCAGCGAATGGGCATTATATCTTCTGGCGTCGATGAGACCGCCTTAGATGGTCGACAGAGTTGGGTATATCAAACATTTTACGTACCAGAAGAAATGAATTCACTTAAGTTTGATTATAATGTAGTTTCTAATGAACCCATGGTCTACATAGGTTCACAATATGACGATACCTTTAAAGCGACAATCGTTGAAGGAACTGTTAAAGAACCGAAAGAAGGCGAATTTGATAGTGAATTAGAAGGTAATTACAATGGGATTTATAACGCACCTTGGTTATCATCAACAGTGGATGTTGATGAAAAAGTCATTAGCTATGAGTCCATAAACTCATCGGATTGGGGACAAGATTATGACGATGATCGTCAACGCGTAGATATAGTATTACCTAGTGGTGATAGTACAACATATATGACGGGTTGGAAGACTTTAACTTATGATGTATCTGAATATAAAGGAAAAACGATTACCCTTAAACTTCAAACGTGGGATTTAGGTGACAAGTCTTTCCCAACGGCTGTATTGTTTGATAAAGTACATTTGACGAATTCAATCAAGTCAGGGGCGATGATTAGGGGAGTAAATGAGGTATTCATTCCCGAATATGGTGTTCGTGAATATCAATTCAATACACTTTATTATGATCAATTTAATGATCCTGTAACTAGTGATATTTCAATGCGATTAAATGATAGAGGATATCGACAGCCTGTTATGGAGCAGATTGGTAAGTTTTCTTTGAAGGAATCAATAGAAGGAATAGAAATAAATGCTAATTCTGGTCTTTTGAAGGTTTCTAATCAGATGGTTCCAACAGAAATCACTGTTATTGCTGAAGTGGATAAGGAAAAAGTAGAGCATAAAGTACAAATCACAAAATCTGTAAAGAAAACTGGAAGTGCAGAGGAACTGTTGGGGAAAATTGAAGATCATTATATACTTCCTTATGGGACAACGAATAGCTTAGAAACAATGACAGCTGAACTGCAATCTATAATCAATGATAGTAGCGCGGAGCTTGTAGTTAAAGAGGTCGGTGACGATGCAGACCAGTATATAATTGTTATTACAAAAGATGGGCATTCTGCACAAAAGACTATTAAAATAACGATTGCTACTGAAATTACAATGTTTGATTTGGAGCAATCGAGTGAAGATATTATTGTGACATTCAATAAAGGTATTACTACACTAAAGGATGTTCCTTTGACTTTTGAAGGAGGCCATGCGACTATCACAGGTACTACAGATAATAGTAATCAATTGGTAGTGAAGTTTGACAAAGAATTACCTAATAATGAATTAGAATCATTTGCATTAAAATTATTAATAAATCATCAAGAAGTTGATGTCTCGTTTAATAAGAAGGACGGCTCTTGGTCTATGAGTGGTATTGGATTATTAGAGAACCATGATAACCAAAATGATAGTAATTAAAAAATCAATATAAAAATTTGCATTATTATATTATACAGTTTAGTGGTCGGTGTGAAGAGGGTATGGCGCTGTATACATCCCACTTAATTTTTGCTAATAGATATGTTATGAAATTAATCAATATCTAGCTTTGCAATATGTCTAAAGTTCATATATTTGCGTAGTGATATACTGGAATATATCTTTTACATTAATAACCAATGAAGTTTTTGTAGATTTTACTTCATTGGTTTATTATTTATTTAGTTATTTTGAGAAGTAGCAGATGAGTATCACTAAGCTCATCAGCACTCTTAATCTTATTCCCCAACCACCTCACCTAACTTAATCTCAAGTGTACCCTTAGCTGTTCTATTATCCACAGTATCTTTCATAGTGAATTCGAACAACTCGACTTTGCCAACAATGTCGCGATCTGAAATCGGCATGTAGTTGTAAGTTCCATTTTTATTGATTTGTAATTCGCCGTATTTCCCTTGAATTAAAGTACCGTTAATGCCTATGTTTTCGCTTGTTCCTGCACTTTTCTCTCGGATATTTGTAACAATTAGATTGTCATCTTGTCCTAGATTTTGTCCGAGCAGTACATTGCCGGAAACTCGTGAGTCTTCAGTGGCCACTTGGTTAAAGTCTTTTTTAACCAAATTTATTAATTTGAAAGGGATTACTTGTACTAGAGAAAGACCTTCTTTGACAGAAAGGATGATTTCGTAAGATCCCTCTTCTAAAGTTTTCATATCAATTTTGGTGGGAACTGTAATACCTAATGCTCCGCCGCTAGATCCTTCATATGTGTCGACGTTGATATAATCGCCTGCCTCATTTTGCTTCATAACGAAAACTTGGAATGCATGTCCACCGAGAATTGTGTGAATAGCAACAGAAGAGGTGGCGTCTAAGGTTGTACCTTTTTCCACATCTATATGAAATCGATTGTTTGGACTAACTTGGCTAATTTGAGATGCGGAAAGTAATCCAAGTTCAAGCACTCCGATATCAAGTCCCAAAACGCCGCCTGAATTTTTTTGTTTGTCTTCTAAATCAGTGACTACTGGATCTAGAAATAGTGGAGCATTTTTCTTTGTTTGCTCTGTAGGAGTGAACGTTAGCTCCTCGGCTTTTACTAGCTGATCTATAACGGTCTGCAAATCTTGTGTTTCCCGTGCAATAACTTGTTGTGCTTCAGTTGTTATATCTTTACCATCATATTGTTGACGAACAATCTTAGCTTTTTGAATTGCAAGTTCTAGAGACTTGATTGATTCGAATGTATACTGATGAGCAGCATTAGAAACTAGGTTCTGCGCTTCTTTAATTAAGTCATCTAAACTGGATAAATCAATAGTTGGGCCAAAGAGTCCATTTAAGATATTTTGTAATTCATCTTTAATCGCTCCATCTTCTAATTCACTGACAAGCTGTTTGGCCCTCTCAATATCCTCTTTTTTCTTTGTTTGCTGTGCAAGTTTGACTGCATCTTGTGCAGCTTTCACTGAAGGATCCGCAGTATTTTCTCCATTGATAGCATCTTCTAACTTTTTCAGAGCATTATTTAAATCATCAATGCTCGCATTTACATCTTTTAATAATGCTTCCGCTTCTTTAATAGCCGCTTCTACAGCTTTTTTCTGTTCAGCAGTCAGTTGATCAAGTTGTGCATTTGTCTTATCGATGGCATCTTGTAAAGAATTAGAAACATCCTCTTTGGAAAGGAATACTACTCTACCGTCTGCAGTTAATCTTACGTTAAATTCATTTTCAACATTCATCTGCTTTACTATCTTACTAATCATAATCTCATCCGTTTCGGCTTCCAAAAGATGAACTGCTTGAATGGCTCCGCCTTGGCCATCAGCAAAGTAAAAGAATTGATCGGTTAAGACTTGAACTTTTTCAGACGTTGACAAGTAAACGAAGGAGTCTGACGACAAAACCTTTCCAGTTTTCACATTATAAAATCCTACTTGCGCATCCTCGTATTTTACCGTGTCTTCCACAGCAGCGCTTACTGCGGGTGTAAGGGCAGATAAAGCGAATATAGATGCAGTGGTAATCAGAGCTTTCTTCTTCATGAGACATTCCTCCTGTTTTTTGTTGTTTTAATAGTCAAATTATTTGTGTTAAAGACATAGTAAACTATAACTCTATGAAATTCTACCTTATTTAACAATATGTAAAATTAGAGATATAGTGCCTACTAGGGTAGATAGGATTAATAGACTTTTGGACTTATATTAAAGTATAATAAATTTGTTGTTTTGCTATACGTACAACGTAGTGCTATGTAGTGGAGAATTTCAAATTAAAATCAAGTATAGACAGTAGAAAAGGACCGGTTTTATTCGGATCTGAAATTTATTTATTACAAATCATTCATAACTGTACCGATCCTACCAAAAGAACAAGAAAAAGAATGTGAAGCAAAGATATTTATGAAAGTATTCAAAAGAATGACAATTAATTCTAGCAAACTATTGTAACGGTCTTCGTGTTACAGGTATAATAGATTACAATATGTATACATAGGAGGATATTTCATTGAAAAAGATTATTTTTTTACTTGTTTTCACATTTGTTATGGCACTTCCACTTGCAACTACTACGCAAGCGGCTACTACACCAGCACCTGATGGATTTTACTTGTTGGAAGAGGGGGAACCTTACGTTCCAGTAAATAAATTCTTATACAGTAACTTACAACAAAAAGTAGCTTTGTTAACTGGGAACTATTATTTGATTTTAGAAGGATCTGCAATTAAATCATCAGATATTTTGTTGTCGACAGATAAAGAAGTGATGAGTAAGCTGACAACTCAAGCCGAATTAGAGGATAAGTTTAATGTGAAGATCGACGCACAGGGGAAGGTTCAAGAGCCATCGACATTTTCAGTTCTATCTATTGATTAAATGATGTATGCGTTATTCTGCTAACAGTTGAATAGAAAGTTCCTAACCGAATGAAGTTGGAACAAAATCAAAGAATCTTATATTACTGAAAAAAGCAAAATACAACCTCATAAAATCCAAGTGCTTCTTAAACTTGGCTTTATGAGGTTTCTCTATTAAAAGATGACATAGTCTGTATATTTTAGAAATATAGTCCGTTTATCTTTATAAATGGTGAAAGTATAGTACTTATTATGTATAATGAGGGTAATAGATTGTTAGATTAATAAATGGGAGATTAACGTCTCTTATTTCTATGCTGACTATTTAATTAGAATATGGGAGGTAACAAGATGAAGAAAAGCATGAAGATTTCCATGATGGCAGCACTTTCAATATCTGCCTTAACACCTGTTGCGAGTATAGCAGCAGAGCAAGATCAATTACCAGCTGGTTTTTATGATGTTAAAACTGGAGAAGTAATATCGGCTGATAGTTTACTTTTTGCAAGTAATGAAGAAAAGTTAGCTATTTTAACAAACCCGAACTTCTACTATGTTAATGAAGAAGGTAATGTAATAAAAGCTACTTCAATCTTAACAGCAAAAACTGATGCAGAAGTAAACGATGCAATTCAAACAGTTGAAGAAGTAGAAAAAGAACTTGATGTTGAATTTACTGCTGGTGGGGTAATTATTAATCCGGATCCTGAAGAACCGACTCCTCCGGGTGGTGGTGGAACACCGGTGCTGACAGGTAATCAAGTATTTGATAATACTGTCACATCTATTTTGGACGAAATTAGATCAGAGACTAATAATCCTGTAAACGAATGGCTAAACATCGACTTTAATAAAACATCTAAACAGTTCACTGTAGGAATCACCGATCCAAATAAGACGTTATCCGATCTTAACAGTATTGAGCAGAGAATATTTAACAAGCTTGAAGGCAATTTAAAAGTAAACTACGTCGAAGTAACTTATAAAGGTTCTACTATAAAGAGAACGCCAAATGCTGGTGAATCATACATTACGTATGCTAGTTTAGCGGACTTAAAGGAAAAGGCGTTCGCCGCTGCTGGCGTTACAGAACAAACTAATCTACAGTCGTTTAATGGAAAAAAATTCACGATTGTAATTGGCGGAGTTATTGGTGATAAAACTATAAATAATACTGAATATACATTGGATTTCAATATTCAATAATCTTAAATTGTGTAGTGTAACTGGCTCTCCATCAAAAGATGAAGAGCCATTTTCATTATTATATCTAAACTAAAATAAATTATGCTAAACTTAATTTTGGATAAGGCTATTAAACTAGACGGGGGTTTTAAAATGAAATCAAAATCATCACACAAACTATTTAAAGCAACATTAGCCACAACGGTAGCAGCTGGTGCATTCGTAGTAGCTGTTCCTTTAGCTACAAACGCGGCAGTAAGTTTTACAGATGTTAAGCCAGGTGTTCACTATTACGAGCCAGTACTTGAATTGGCGACTCGCGACGTTGTAAAGGGCTATGACGACGGTACATATCGTCCGAATCAGTCTGTAACTCGTGCGCAGTCAGCTAAGATTCTTGCTCATGTGCTGGACTTGGATACACAAAATGTTAAAGATCCTGGATTTGCTGATGTTAAGAAAGGAACACCGTATTACGGTCCAATCGCAGCACTTGCACAAGCGGGCTATATTAAAGGATATGAAGAAAAAGGTGTGAAAACGTTTAAACCTAATAATAATTTGACACGTTCTCAAATGGCTAAAATCCTTACGCTAGGTTTTGGATTGAAAGAGGAAGAATTGGTCGCTAATCGGTTTGCTGATGTGAACCCAAGTGATGCTTATGCTGGTTATGTGGCAGCTTTATTGAATAAAGAGATTACTACAGGAACTACAAATACGACATTTGAGCCGAATGGTTTGGTGACGCGCGGTCAAATGTCAACGTTTGTAGTTCGTACAGAAATGGCTTTAAATAAAACGAAGCCAGAGACTCCTGAGGTGCCTGAAGATAAACCTGTTATTCCTAACGTTCCTGGTGATAAGCCAGAGACACCGGAAGTTCCCGATCAGCCAACAAATCCAACACCACCTGTTGAGCAAACTGGTGATCAACTATTACATGTGAGTATTGTAGATATGTTAGCCAAAGGAAGTGCTTCAACTGATGCAATTGGCATCACATTGTCAGGAAACACTTTTAAGGTGAACATTAAGAAACCTACAAGTACAATAAACGACTTTTCTGTCGCAGCAAAGCCTATATATGATGCATTCAAAGTCAACACTAAAATAGATACTGTAAAAATTTCAGTTATTTTTGATGGGCAAACAATTACCCTTACCGAGAACAATGTAGATCACAGTCAAGACTTTGAAACAATCTTGAATAAAGCGCTATCGAAGTTGGGTATGTCTGGAGATACAACTATTGGAATCTTGAGAGATAAAACGATTAAAGTGAATGTGATTGGCTCAATTGACTCCAAGCGATTTAATAGTACGTACGATTTTAAATTCTAACATTATACTATATTATAAGTAATTTACCTTCTCTGAATGAAGAGGAGGCTTTTTATGTACATCACAAGGTACATTATGATTTTTTATAATCAGTATCTATGTTTTTCTTATTCTGTTAAAATTAGATAAGGACGATATAAAAAGGAGAAATCTATGAAAAAGAAACTAAAAATATTTTTACTTGCAATAGTAGCACTAATCGTTGTAGGTGGCGGCTATCTCTTATACGTTTTCCAGTTCAAAGAGTATGAAGTGGCCGATAAAGAAGTCGAAGAAATCCTGGACAACCCATATGACATTATATTGCCGAATGGAACGAAACTCGTACTCGATGAAGAAGAGTCAAGCGATAGTGAAACGAAAGAACAAGCCCAAACTAGCGATGGTAAAAAGTCTGAAAATCAGCAAACGGCCGGTGTATCATCGTCAAATGAATCAAATAATAAAACAGCGTTATCAGATACTACTAACGGCAACGCAACAGCAACTGATAAAGCTAAAGATGGAGTAAGTCAGCCTTCTGCAAAAGGGGCAGCGACAGCACCTACTGATCAATCTGATTCATCTAAACCAACAGGCGACAAACAGACTACAAAAAATCCAACCGCTGCGAAACCTGCAACGGGTAACACAGGTACAGGTAAGCCGGGCAAAAAGGATTCCGTTGCATCGATCAAACAGAAATATGAACCAACTGTCAACAATCTACAAGGACAAGTTGATGGCAAGATCAATTCATTGATTAGTCGTGCCAAAAATGAATATACTACGAAAAAAGCAAATGGCGAGAGTATTAACTATGCGTACTTCTATAATAAGTACATGTCAGCAGCAGAAGGTTTAGAAGCGCAGACAGATGCAGTGTTCAATGGTGTAGTAAGCTCGCTTGAAAAAGATTTGCAAGCGAATGGTTATGATAAATCGTATTCGCAAAGCATTCGCGATGAATATGCGTCCCAAAAGAAAGCGCGTCGTGATAGTATTTTAAGCAAAGCAATGGGGAGATAAATAGAAAGAACGACTATTCTAAAGGAGACTCTTTAGAATAGTCGTTCTTTTTTACGTGATCTAATCAAAGACACTGACTGTGCAAGTAACAAGAAAAATAATGCGCCAGACATATCCAAGATGACATCCCGAATAGTAGCTGTCCTACCGCCAGTGAAGTATTGATGTGTTTCGTCAGCACCGGCAATAAGTAATGTGATGGAAAACGCCGTTATAAATCTTGGGAAACGCGAAGGCAATGATAAAAAGATTACCGCTGCAAGTAAACCGAACAGAACGAAATGTGCACTCTTGCGCAATAAGAATTCGATAAAGAGATAGTATCCTCGTTCTTCAACTGAAATAGTAGAATCCCAGTAAGGAATTGACAATTTTGAAAGTTCGTCTTCAAACGGTTTGCTTGGGAGTAAGTTTTCCAGTGTAGGAATTAGTGACTGTTGTTCGTATGTTTGACTAGATGAAATAAATAAACTGCCTGTAATACCGATAACAATTAAAAGTGCGAAGAATTTTCTCATGTGTCGATTGTACCATAAATTAAAATCGAATAACTCTATTTAATTGGAAAATCGATATTTTTCGATATGTATCTATGCTATAATAAAAGCAAGTTTGGCGAAAAGGAGAAATTTTAAAATATGGAAGAAACGATTAGTTTACAGGAGTTATTTACTACGTTAAAGAAACGACTAGGTTTAATCATAGGAACTACAATAGCTGCGGCAGTAATAGCTGTAATTATCAGCTATTTCTTTTTGACACCAATCTATCAATCTTCTACACAGATTTTGGTGACTCAACAATATGTAGAACAACAGCAATTTACCTCTCAAGATATTCAAACGAACTTACAGCTTATCAATACATATAATGCCATCATCAAAACTCCGGTTATCTTAGATCAAGTTATTAAAAACTTAGACTTGGACATAACACCAGCTGCACTTAACGCGCAACTTACGGTAAATAGTGAGCAAAACTCACAAGTTGTTAATTTAACCGTGCAAGATCCAGAACCTCACAAAGCGGTGGATATTGCGAATACAACAGCAGAAGTATTCCAAAAAGAAATCGTAAACTTAATGAATGTGGATAATGTCAATATACTATCGCCAGCAATCTACGTCGAAGATCCGAAACCAGTGAAGCCGAATAAGCAACTAAACATTGCGATTGCCGCAGTAATCGGTCTCATGGTTGGCGTAGGAATTGCATTTTTACTTGAATACTTGGACACGACGGTCAAAACGGAACAGGATATTGAAGAGTTGCTAGGTTTGCCTGTATTGGGTCTAGTTAGCCCGATTTCCGATAAAGACGATCCCGTAGCGAATGATGCGCAACAGAAAGGATCAAAAGCTCATGTCAAAAAAGCCCATGTTTAAAAAGAAAAAGCAACCGAAACAATCTGTTGCACGTAAATTAGTTACAGAAACCACTCCGAAATCCGTGGTGTCAGAGCAATTTCGTACCATTCGGACGAATATAAATTTCTCTATGCCGGATCACGATCTAAAGACCCTCTTATTCACTTCCGCAACACCAGGTGAAGGGAAGTCTACTGCATCTGCAAATACAGCGGTAGTATTCGCACAAGAAGGAAAGAAAGTCCTGTTGATTGATGCGGATATGCGGAAACCGACAACGCACTATACATTTTCCAGAATGAATGCGACTGGGCTATCCAATCTATTGACCCGTCAATGGGAGATAGACGATATTATCCAGCAGACGGACATAGAAGGATTGGATCTGATTACTAGTGGACCCATACCACCGAATCCTGCAGAATTATTAGGCTCTAAGACTATGGATACATTAATAGAAAAACTCAAAGAGAAGTATGACCTGTTAATATTTGATGCGCCACCTGTACTATCCGTAACGGACGCACAAATCCTATCGAATAAAGCAGAAGGTACTATTCTCGTACTGAATGCAGGAACAACAGAAAAAGAAAGTGTGCTAAAGGCAAAAGAAGCACTGATCTCTTCACAAGCAAATATTCTAGGAACAATCTTAAATAACTTCATACTACAAAAAGACCATTACTATTATCAGTATTATGGAAATGATGAGTGAAAGGGCCCTGTGCCTTTTCACTTTTCTTACATTAAGTAATGTGCTAGGAGGACATACATGATTGATATACATAGCCATCTATTGTTCGGTGTCGATGATGGACCGGAAACAATGGAAGGAACGATGCGCATGGTAGAAGAGGCTGCGTCAGAAGGAATTACCCATCTAGTCGTTACACCGCATGCCTATAGCCCACAGTACCACGTACCTGTGAAAGAAGTAGAAAGCCAGGTTCGAATGATTGGGGACATTATCAAGGCCGCAGAAATCGACCTCACCCTATCCACGGGTCAAGAAGTGCGAATCCACGAACATATCATCCAGAATTTGTTGAATAAAGAAGTATTAACACTAGCAAACTCTCGATACTTACTATTGGAGTTGCCTACACAACATGTACCAGCCTATACAGTGAAAATTATACAGTCACTGCTTGAAGAAGGTATCGTGCCGATCATTGCACACCCTGAACGCAATAAGGGTATAGCTGAGAAGCCTGAGCGATTGGAGCGGCTAGTACGCCACGGTGCGTTGGCACAAGTGACGGCAGGTAGTCTTGCAGGTCACTTCGGCAAAAACGTACAGAAGCTTTCACTACAGCTAATAGAAGCGAACTTAATCCATACATATGGATCGGATGCACATAATACTGATAACCGTCCATTCTTATTCAATAAAGGCTTAGAAGTGTTGGGGAAGAAGATGGATATGGAGACGGTGGATATGTTGCTGCTAAATAATCAACAAATCATTCACAATAAATTACTAACTATCTATGAGCCGGAGATTCCAGTTACTAGAAAATGGTGGCAATTAATTGGATAGGTTGTTAGTATGGTATGAGCTAATAATCTAAAATAACTAGTTTATATGTAATAGAAACGTAACTTGAAAGGAGTGGCTCCTTTGACTGTTCGTAAACGAATGAGCATGCTGATTGTAGCTGATTCTATTATCGTCTTATTATCGATTTATATTGGGTATTTCATGCTTCATCCATTCACTTCGATTATCTTTAATAAAATGCTGCTAATTAGCGCCATTACGATACAAATTGCGCATCACTTCTTTGCCTGGTATTACGGACTGTATCGAAAAGCATGGTCCTATGCATCTATTGGAGAATTGAAGTCTATTGTTAAAGCTGTTACATTTACGATTTTCATCGTAGCAGCTGTACAATTCACCCTTACACAAGATGTCTACGTACGCGCATTGGCCATCACATGGATGCTGCACGTTCTACTCATAGGTGGATCCCGTCTATCTTGGCGTCTAGTCCGTGATGTAGTAGTGAAAGATAAAAGCATCGTGATGAATCGCACAATGATTCTAGGTGCCGGACAAGCAGGCACGATGATCGCAAGACAAATCCTAAGCAATCCAGAATACGGCATGAAACCTGTCGTTTTTGTAGATGACGACAAAATGAAGCAGGGTCTCGAAATTTATGGTATACGTGTCTATAAAGGCACAGAAAATATCCAGCAACTTGTGGACATGCACCATATAGATAAAATCGTCATCGCCATTCCCTCTATGGGGAAACAGCAAATGAGAGAGCTAATGAAGCGTTGTGTCGATACAGGTGTCAAAACGCAAACCATTCCACGCATCGAAGACTTGATGACAGGAAGAGTGTCCGTTAAAGATATGCAAGATGTGAAGATTGAAGATCTACTCGGGCGTGACGAAGTACAACTCGATATGCATGCTATCGTAAAAAAGTTGACGGGTAAAACGATTCTCATCACAGGTGCTGGCGGTTCAATAGGTTCTGAAATTTGTAGACAAGTCATAGAGTTCCGACCGAAGAGAGTGATACTACTCGGTCATGGTGAAAACTCGATCTATACTATAGACATGGAACTGCGTCAAAAGGTTTCATCTAACACAGAAATATATCCAGTGATCGCAGATGTGCAAGACCGTACACGTATATTTGACCTTATAGGTGAACTTAAACCGGATGTCATCTATCACGCGGCCGCACATAAACACGTACCGCTTATGGAAAGCAATCCAATGGAAGCCGTGAAAAATAATATCTTCGGTACAAAAAACGTGGCAGAAGCGGCTAGATTCTTTGGCGTCTCCCACTTCGTTCTCGTATCGACTGACAAAGCAGTGAACCCACCGAACATAATGGGTGCGACAAAGCGCTTCGCTGAAATGATTGTGCAAAATTTAGCGAAAGACAGTGATACCAAATTCGCAGCCGTACGATTCGGCAACGTCTTAGGTTCACGAGGCAGTGTAGTACCGTTATTCAAGCAACAAATTGCTAAAGGCGGACCGATCACGATTACCGATCCAGAAATGACAAGATACTTCATGACGATTCCCGAAGCGTCACGCTTAGTTATTCAAGCAGGTACACTTGCGCAAGGTGGGGAAGTGTTTGTTCTCGATATGGGTGAACCGGTAAAGATTGTTGATTTAGCGAAGAATCTGATCAAGCTTTCTGGTTATGAAGAAGATGAAATTGAAATTAAGTACTCTGGTATTCGTCCAGGGGAGAAGCTATTTGAAGAGTTGTTGAATGAAAATGAACGACAGAGTGAGCATGTATTCCCGAAGATTTATATTGGGAAGGCTACGCCGATATCGGAGACGGAGCAGCTGTATGTACTGGATAAGTTGCCTGGTATGAATAATGAAGAGTTGAAAGAGACACTTGTTGGGTTGGCGAATCGGAAGTTTGTGGAGGCGCCGGTGAGGGAGGCAGAAGCATTATGAAAATCTTACAGGATGGGAGGTTAGGTCTTGACGCATATCAAATTCGATTTTTCAAAAGCGAGTCAGTATTTTGGTAATTACAAAGTATCTTTTCTAGAGCAGACGGTAGAATCAATCCACGAGCAAATGCATAGCGGGGATAGCGAGCATAAAGACTATCTAGGATGGCTCGATTTACCCGAGAACTATGATCGTAAAGAGTTCGAGCGTATTGTACGTACAGCTGAAAAGATTAAAGAGACTAGTGAGATATTGGTAGTAATCGGTATCGGCGGTTCGTATCTTGGTGCACGTGCTGCGATTGAAATGTTGCAGCATAGTTTCTACAATATGATGTCGAATGAAAAAAGAAATGCACCACAAATCTTGTTTGTCGGACATAATTTGAGCTCTACCTATATCTCTCATGTACTAGACATGCTAAACGACAAAGACTTTTCAATTAATATCATCTCGAAATCGGGGACGACAACTGAACCTGCCATCGCATTCCGTATTTTCCGTAAGCTACTTGAAGAGCGATATGGTAAAGAGCAAGCTCGAGGGCGTGTTTACGTTACTACCGATAATCAAACAGGTGCGTTAAAAGAAATGGCAGATAAGGAAGGATACGAAACCTTCTCTATTCCAGATGATATCGGGGGACGCTATTCAGTACTAACAGCAGTTGGTCTATTACCGATTGCAGCAAGCGGTATCGATATAAAAGACATCATGGCGGGTGCGCTACAGGCACAGCGTGAGCTCACTGAACCACAACTCGACTTAAACGCAGCGTATCAATATGCTGTCATACGCAATATCCTCTTCCAAAAAGGTATGGCAATCGAGATGTTCGTTACGTACGAACCTGGACTCCATTTTCTTGCGGAATGGTGGAAGCAGCTATTCGGTGAAAGTGAAGGGAAGGATCGTCGTGGGATATTCCCAGCATCCGCGAACTTCTCAACAGACTTGCATTCCTTCGGTCAGTATATACAAGAAGGACAACGCAATCTATTTGAAACAATCATCACAGTTGAAAAGCCAAAGTATGATATTTTAATCGAAAGCGATGAAGACAATATCGACGGATTGAATTACTTGGCAGGGAAGACAGTAGATGAAGTCAACAAGAAAGCTTTCGAAGGAGCACTAGACGCACATATTGAAGGCGAGGTTCCGGGATTAGTATTTGAAATCCCTGCAATCGATGCCTATACATTTGGCTATCTTGTCTATTTCTTTGAAAAATCCTGTGCAATGAGCTCTTATCTATTCGGAGTGAATCCATTCGACCAACCAGGTGTCGAATTATATAAAACCAATATGTTCAAGTTATTGGACAAGCCAGGATATGAGCAAGACCATAAAGTACGTGTAGATTCATAAAACACTAATTAACTTAAGTGAAGGGACCTGAAAAACATGCAATGGAAAATAAAAGCACAAGAGTGGCTGGCACAGCTTACAGATGAAGATCCTATGAAGCTGGAACTTACAGAGTTGCTACAGAATGAGCAACAGGCAGAGGATTGCTTCTATAAAGATTTAGAGTTTGGTACAGGCGGTATGCGTGGTGTAATGGGTCCTGGAACGAATCGGTTAAACATTTACACGGTGCGTAAAGTGGCTCTTGGACTTGCTCAGTACGTTGCGAAACAAGGAAAGTCCGCTATGAAGCGTGGAGTAGTGATTTCTTATGATTCACGTCACCTATCTGAAGAATTTGCGCTTGAAATGGCAAAGGTAATTGGCGGGCAAGGAGTAACAGCGTATCTGTTTGACGCACTTCGACCTACACCACTGCTATCATTTGCAGTTCGTCACTTGCAGGCATTTGCAGGCGTGATGATTACGGCAAGTCATAATCCACCGGAGTATAATGGCTTGAAAGTATATGGTGAAGATGGCGCACAATTACCACCTGAAGCAGCAGATGTCATTATTGAATATATAGAGAAGTCAGGTTCCGATCTGATACAAGATACAGTAAATACAAAACAGTTACAATCACAAGGGCTACTCGTATACATTGGTGATGCAGTGAATCAAGCTTACATAAAAGAATTACAAACAATTCGAATCAATAAAGAAGTAAACGACGTTTCGATTGTATTCACAGCCCTTCATGGAACAGCGAGTAAACCTATGCAACAAGCATTCGAATCGTTTGGCTTTGACAATGTGCAATATGTAAAAGAACAAGAACAGCCTGATCCAAACTTTTCTACTGTAAAAAGTCCCAATCCTGAGGAAGCAGGAGCCTTTGAGCTAGCTATTCAATATGGTGAAGAAGATGGAGCGGATCTACTACTAGCTACTGACCCAGATGCAGATCGACTTGGGGTGGCAGTACGTGATGAACAGCAACAATTCAAACTGTTGACGGGTAACCAAATTGGTACAGTCATTCTGAATTACTTACTTGAAGAAAAACTGAAGGCTGGAGAGCTACCACGTAATAGTACGGTCATGAAAACTATCGTATCTACCGATATAGTGAGTGCTATGACTTCCAAGTATCATATAGAAACAGTGAATGTATTAACTGGATTTAAATTTATCGCGGAGAAAATTCATGACTACGAAAAGTCAAAAGAGCGTTCATTCCTCTTTGGTTTTGAGGAAAGCTACGGCTATCTAATTGGCGATTTCGTACGTGATAAAGATGCTATTCAAACAGCCGTTTTTATGGCGGAGATAGCTGCTGTATATAAAGCTAGAGGGAAAACCATTTATCAAGTGTTACAGGAAATCTATGAAGAGTATGGTTACTATAAGGAACAAACTGTTTCTATCACGTTAGAAGGGAAAAATGGTGCAGGGCAAATCACTAATATTATGGATTCGTTCCGTAACACTGTCCCAACTAACATAAGTAATATCAACATCCAGCGAATAGAAGACTATCAAAGCTCTGAAGCAATAGATTGCAGTACGGGAATGAAAACAAAGATTGATTTACCAACATCCAATGTACTGAAATATACACTAGAAAACGATTCTTGGCTCGTGATTCGTCCTTCAGGTACTGAACCGAAATGTAAATTCTATTTTGCGACAAAAGGTCAGAGTGAACAAGAAGCGACAGAGAACTTACAGATGATTAGTGATTCAGTCTTGAACATGGTGAATACAGAAATACTACAAAAAGTATAAGGGTGAGCAAAATGAAAAAAGTACGGAAAGCGATTATTCCAGCGGCTGGTTTAGGTACACGTTTCTTACCGGCAACGAAAGCGATGCCGAAAGAGATGTTGCCGATTGTGGATAAGCCAACTATTCAATATATTGTCGAAGAGGCAATTGCTTCAGGAATTGAAGATATTATTATTGTTACGGGTAAGGGTAAACGTGCGATTGAAGATCACTTTGATATGAATTATGAGTTAGAAGATAGTTTGGAACAAAAGGGTAAGCTTGAGCTTTTGGAAAAGGTACAGCAATCTTCTAATGTAGAAATTCATTATATTCGACAGAAAGAACCAATGGGACTTGGACATGCGGTTTGGTGTGCACGAAAGTTTATTGGAGATGAACCATTTGCTGTGTTGTTGGGTGATGATATTGTGCAGAGTGATGTGCCAGGGTTGAAGCAGCTGATGGATCAGTATGATGAAACACATGCCTCTGTTATTGGTGTTCAGACCGTTCCCGATGAAGACACAGATCGATATGGTATTGTAGAGCCTGCTGGAAAGACTGGGCGCAGGTACGCAGTTGAGAACTTTGTAGAGAAGCCAAAGCAAGGTACTGCACCTTCTAATTTAGCTATTATGGGTAGATATGTATTGACTCCCGAAATTTTTTCCATATTGGAGAAGCAAGATCGTGGCGCAGGTGGGGAGATTCAGTTGACTGACGCTATTCAAGAGTTGAATAAGATTCAGCGTGTGTTTGCTTATGATTTTGAGGGTAAGCGGTATGATGTTGGGGAGAAGTTAGGGTTTATTACTACGACTATTGAGTTTGCTTTGCAGAATGAAGAGATTAAAGATGAGTTATTAGAGTATTTAATAGATAAAGTTGAAGAGTTGAAAGATTAAAGTTAAGTTAAGTTTAAATGTTACTCAAGTAGTTAAAAGTCTATTCTGTAATTGGGAAGATATTTATTATTTACCAGTAACTAATATAATAGAAGAAGTAAATACAAACTTCTTCTATTATATCCCATTAGAGTGTATTAACACCCCTAAAAAGAAGTAGGGTATTTGTGCAAGGGTGTTATATATAACTTTATTAGTATAAAAGTAATCATCATAACTCAAAAGTCTTAGTGACTTAGCAGTTGATTGAAGCGAGATAATTACTTGACTTCAAACAAGTTCTAGTTTACTGAGAGTCATAGGAGATGTTACAGCGATGTATATTTGGTTTAAAAGATTCATTGATATTGTTCTTTCTTTAATAGGATTACTAATCCTGTCACCTATATTTTTAATTCTAATTTTAGCAATAAAACTAGATTCAAAAGGTCCTGTATTATTTAAACAAAAACGTATCGGGATTAATAATACTTATTTTAATATCTTAAAGTTTCGCACTATGAGCATTGATACACCAAAGGACACGCCAACTCATTTGTTAGGAAACCCAGAAAGATATATTACAAAGATGGGTAAGTTTCTTAGAAAAACTTCACTAGATGAACTTCCACAAATATGGAACATTTTTGTTGGACAGATGAGTATTATTGGCCCCAGACCAGCTCTATGGAATCAATATGATTTGATAGAAGAACGTGATAAGTATGGTGCTAATAATATATTGCCTGGGTTGACAGGGTGGGCACAAATAAATGGTAGGGATGAGCTTTCTATTGAAAGAAAAGCAAGTTTGGATGGTCAATACGTCGATAATATCAGTTTAAGAATGGATATAAAGTGCTTTATAGGGACTGTAATTAGTGTTGTGAAAAGCGAGGGCGTAGCAGAGGGCGGTATAGTACAGAAGAATATAGAGTCATCCACTAAAACGAAGCATAAAAAGAATCGGAGGAGCTAGACTATGTTATTAGTTACTGGTATTACTGGGCATACTGGAAAATACTTTTTGCAACAACTAATTGATAATAATTATAAAGGTACAATACGATGTATTATTAGAGAAACATCAGACAGTTCTTGTTTAGATAAAAGCGGATTGGATATAGAAAAAGTTGTTGGAGATATTACTAATGAATTGTTTTTGAATGAATGTATGAAAGATGTTAGTACAATAGTTCATATCGTAAACATTAGATATACATTAAAGATAGTAGAAATTGCTATTAAAAATAATGTATCTAGAGCAATTTTTGTACATACAACAGGAGTATACTCAAAGTTTAAGTCAGCATCTGAAGAATATAAAATGATAGAAAGTAAGTTGGAAGAAATACTAACAAATTCAACAATAAAAGTAACAGTTTTAAAACCTACGATGATTTATGGGGATTTATGTGATCATAATATGAGTCGATTTATAAAAATGATCGACAAATTTAGGGTGTTTCCAGTGATAGATCATGGCAAAGGTTTAATACAACCTGTAAATGCGCGTGACTTAGGTAAAGCATATTATCAAGTACTGGTCCTCCCTTGTGAAAATGCTAAATCGGAATATATCTTATCAGGAGAAAAGCCCATAGAAATGAAAAAAGTTTTAAAAACTATTAGTAACAATTTAGGAAAGAAAACTACATTCATAAGCGTACCGCTAAACGTAGGGGTTTTTTTAGCAAGATTCTTAAAAGTAGCTACAATTGGTAAAGTGAAATATGTGGAGCAAGTGCAACGTATGAGTGAAGATAGATGTTTTACATATGAAGAAGCAAAAAAAGATTTCGGCTTTAAACCTGAACCATTCGAAATTGGAATAGGTAGAGAGATAAAGCAATATTTGGATAGATAGAGAGTGATGAAATTTGAAAAAAAAAGTATTAATATTGTCAAATCATTTTATAACTATATATAATTTCCGGAAAGAGCTGATCAATAAGCTCATAGACGATGGCCATGAAGTGTTTATTTCTATTCCAGCATCGGAAGAGAATTCTTATTTTCATGAATTAGGATGCATTATTATTGAAACAGCTATAGACAGAAGAGGAATGAATCCAATTAGTGATTTAAGTTTGATTTTGAAATATATGAAAATAATTAAAAGAATAAAACCAGATATAATATTCTCTTACACAATAAAACCAAATATATATGGCTGTATCGCTTCCAACATTACTCGAGTGAAACAAGTAAGTAACGTTACTGGCACAGGTGGAACATTTTTAAACAAAAATATTGTTAGTGAAATTGTTAAAGTATTGTATAGAATTTCAATAAAAAGGTCATACAAAGTCTTTTTTCAAAATACAGGAGATAAAGACTTTTTTGTTGAAAATCAATTAATTGCAGATAACTATGCTCTACTACCTGGGTCAGGTGTTAATCTAAAACAATATGCCGTAAGTGATTTGTTAAATGATAGAGAAACTAACTTTATCTTCATTGGTAGGGTAATGAAGATAAAAGGAATAGATCAATATCTTGAAACAGCTAAGAGTATAAAAAGAAAGTACCCAAATACCAATTTTTATATTGCGGGTTTTATAGAAGATGAAGACTTCACAGAGATTATTGAAGAATACCATACAAAGAAAATAATAAACTATATTGGTTTTCAAAAGGATATTAAAACTTGGATAGAAAAATGTCAATGTACAATCTTGCCGTCTTTAGGTGGCGAAGGAGTACCCAATGTATTATTGGAAACCGCAGCTATGGGAAGAGTATGCATTGCATCTAATATTAGCGGTTCAAAAGAGGTTATAGAAGATCGAAAAACGGGATATTTATATGAATCTGGAAATACAAAAGAATTAATTAGTGTTGTTGAAGAATTTTTGAATTTAAATTATGATCATAAAAAAGAAATGGCGTTGGCAGGTAGAACAAGGGTAGAAAAACATTTCAATAGAGACATTGTTATTAATAGGTACTTGTCCGAAATGGAAAAATTATGAAAATAGAGGGATTATATATTGAACTATGAAAAACTTATACCTAGTCGGAATACGAGGTTGAAAATCTTAGGGTTGACAGATTTTGTACCAGATAAAGTAATGATTAAAATACAATACTGGTTGAAGACGGGCAGATTATTGAATTTAAATGATCCTAAGCGATATAATGAAAAATTACAATGGTATAAACTGTATTATCATGATCCACTGATGACAGAGTGCGCAGATAAATTTAGGGTAAGAGAATACGTATCATCTAAAGGTCTGGATGATATTCTAGTACCTCTTTATGGTGTATATAACGATAGCCAAGAAATTGAATTCAATACTTTACCTAATAAATTTGTATTTAAAACTAATAACGGTAGTCATACTAATATTCTTTGTAAGGATAAGTCAAAGCTGAACTTTCAAGATACTAAGTTAGTATTAAATTCTTGGTTAAATCAAAGAACCCCTAGGGCTGGAAGGGAATGGGCTTACTATGATATAGAACCTAAAATTATTTGTGAAAAGTATTTGGAAACAAGCAATGACGAGTTAATAGATTATAAATTTTATTGTTTTAATGGCAAACCATCTTATATAAAAGTCGCTAAGGAACATAAAGTGGAAGGGCTTCAAAATGGGATATTTAATATGGCCTTTGAACAACTACCCTATTGTAGAAAAGAAGTGGGGATCATTAATGAAAAAATTGAGATACCAAAGAACTTTGACTTAATGTGTAAAGTTGTTACCAAGCTTTCAGAGGATTTCCCACACGTAAGAGTAGATTTATATAATATAGACGGGGAGATATTCTTTGGAGAACTAACTTTTTATGATACATCTGGATATCAAATTTTCGAACCAGATGAGTTTGATTTTATTTTAGGTGAGCTATTCACTTTAGAGAAAATGATTTTTTAAGGAGTCTTACTAATGCAAGTATTATTTTGTCATGATGGTCCTATCAGGGTAGATGAAGAACAGAACTATTATGGGATTGCGCATAACAATGAAATGTTTAGACGTTACTTTGGTATTGCTGACAGGATTGCAACTGTAATAAGATTAAAAAAGATATCAGAAAACGAATCAAAAGAACGTTTGTCGCAAATCACTATAACACCTTTTAAAGTTTATGAATTGCCTAATATCAGTAGTGTAAAAGGAGTTTTGTTCAACAAAAGTAAAGCAAGAAAGGTTATAAAAAATGCAGTTTTGGAATCTGATTATATAGTAGCAAGATTACCTAGTATGTCGGGTTTTATAGCAATTGATTATGCAAAAAAAAATAATAAACCATATTTGACTGAAGTTGTTGCTTGTCCTTGGGATTCTTTTTGGAACCATAGTATAAGAGGAAAATTTATGGCACCTTTTATGTATTTTGCAACAAAAAAAAGAGTGAAAAATTCAAAGTTCACTGTATATGTTACTAATGAATTCTTACAAAGAAGATACCCGACAAAAGGAAGAAATATAAATTGTTCAAATGTAGCCTTAAAAGATTTCGACGATACCGTTTTAGAGAAAAGAATTAGGGAAATAGAAAAGAAAAAGACCGAAGATAATTTTATAATCGGTACTACAGCAGCAGTTGACGTTAGGTATAAAGGGCAACAATATATTATAAAAGCTATAGCAAAGTTGAAAGAGGAGGGGTATATAAATTTTCAATATCAAATTGTTGGTGCTGGAGATCAAACGTATTTAAAGTCAATAGCAAAAAAGTATAACGTTGTTGAACAAATTAAATTTATGGGACCCATGACTCATAGTCGAGTATTTGATTGGTTAAAAACAATTGATTTATATTCTCAGCCAAGTAGACAAGAGGGGCTACCTAGAGCATTAATAGAGGCCATGAGTTGTGGACTACCCGCATTTGGTGCCAATACTGCTGGAATTCCAGAATTACTAGAGGATAAGTATATATTCAGTAATACATCCAGTAATACAAAAGAGATTGTGAACATATTAACCAGTTACACAAAGCAAGATATGCAAATACAGGCTGAAAACAATTACAATGAAGCAAAAAGGTATACTAGTTCAATACTTGAAGATAGAAGAAAAAAGTTCTTCGAAGAATTTACAGATGCATATATTATCAGGGAATAGAGGGTAACATGAAAAAAACTATAGTTTACAGATACTTAGCATTATTATTTTTCATAATTACTTCTGGAATTACCTTGATAATATCCACTTCATTAGTAAACTTGATAATATCATTTTTAATATTAACTTTCGGGGCATTTATAATTGTGAAATTCAATATTTCGCATCCGTATGTTTGGTATACTGCATTTTTCACCATGTATACGCTAGGCTATCCACTGTTGGTTCTAATGAACGAGAATAATTCTAATTATAATTATGGTATTTCAAAAGAATTGTTTTATTTACATTGGTTAGCATTAGTTTCATTTCTTTTAGTTGTTACACCCAAGGTAGTAGATATTAAAAAGATTAGAAATAAGTTATCAGATAATACTTTTGCTTTTAGTGAATATGTCTATTGGCTATTTACGATACTATCTTTTATTTTTTTAATACTTATAAAAACACAAGGCTACACTTCAAAAATACAATTAGCCGAATCAGATTCATTAATTGTGATCCTAGGAATGAGAATGTTGCTTGTTTATATTCTAGTTGTAGCAGTTCAACTTACTAAAGATATAATTGGCAATAAGAAATCAATATATGTTCACTTTTTCACCACCTTTGTTATCACGTTTGTTGTTATGTATTTTACCGCAGAAAGAGATGTTTTATTAAGATATATTTTGGTAGTATTTTTTATATATTATGCGTTGCTATATAAAAACACACACAGGTTTAAATTGATAATAACTATTCTTACATTATTTATATCTATACCATTAAGTAGAAGTATAAAGTTTTTAGGTATGCGTGGGGAAACATCAACCTTTGAAAGTAATATACTTGTAGAGTTTATAAACTCTGAATTCCATACTCAAGCTAGGAATGTTCAATTATTATTGAATCAAAAAAATGTTGAAGGAATATTTGAAGGTAAATCTTTTATTCTGGCAATAAATAAGTTAATGGGTTTAAGTGACTTTAGTGCGTTGAATTGGTTTCAAAATACTTTTTATGCAACAAATAGAACTGGGATGGGTTTTTCATTACTAGGTGAAGGTTATATTAACCTGGGGTATATTGGTGTAATAATGATGTTTATGTTAATTGGTTTGATAATTAGATTATCTTATTTAAGCAGCATAAAGAGTATGTATGGTTTTGTAATATACCTAATGCTTATACCAATTGCAATCTATACAATTAGGGCTGATTTACATAACTTCTTGTCTCAATTTTTAAAGCAGGTATTGATAATGGTCTTAATTTTTAGAGTAGTAGACACTTCATTATCCAAGAGGACTAAAAAGAAACGAATGGGGAAAAGTGAAATATGATCAAAGCTGTAATTAAAAGATTCATTGCTTTAATTAAATTATATATCATGAAGGTTATATTTATGAAGAATATCGAATTTCAATTGGAAGAATTAATTTCATTTAGCACTAAAATTAGAATTAAAGGAAAAGGAAAAGTGATTTTGAAAAAGAAAGTCGGTACTAGAAGAAATGTAGAATTAGCTGTTGATACAATGGGAGTAATTTCAATAGGAAAAAGTTGTTTCTTTAATAATAATTGCATGGTCGTGGCTCATGAAAAGATTTTGATAGGCGATTATTGTTCTTTTGGTCCTAATGTATTAATTTATGATCATGATCATGACTTTAGAGCGTATAATGGCATAAAGAGTGGTCATTTTAAAACTTCAACTATTGAAATCGGAAACAATGTTTGGGTTGGAGCGAATTCTATTATATTAAGGGGATCTAAAATTGGCGATAATTGTGTTATTGCTGCAGGTAGTGTAATAAAAGGTGAATACAAAAGTAATTCTATAGTATTAAATGAAAGAGAAGAGAGAGTTGTAGAATATGATTATGAAGGTGAATAAGTGTTATGGTATCGTTTGAGAATTCAGTTGAATCCAATTGAGGTGATAAAACTTGAAAATTAGCACTATTAGAAACCTGTCTTGGATGGTCCTTGCTAATACTATCTCATCTTTAACGAAGTGGTTTATAATAATTTTAATAGCAAAACAACTAACTGTAAAGGACGTCGGTGAATATTCACTTGCGTTTGCAGTTTCTGCGCCAATAGTATTGCTTGTTCAAATGAAACTGAGATCGATATTTGTCACTGAATCGAAAATCAATTTTAATAACTTTCTTTATATACGAAAATTTTCCAGTATACTTGCCATATTAATATTGTCCTCTATAGCTATTTTATTCTATAAAGATTATTTTATTTTGATACTTATTGTAGGTTTATCTAAGTTATTAGATTTATATTCAGATATGTACTATGCTTATCCCCATAAAAAAAATGATTTAAGTTTAATTGGTAAGTTATTAATATCGAAAAGTATATTACTGTTTTTACTGTTTTTTATTGCTTTAAAAATTTCAAATAATTTATTATATTCTTATTTATTTATGATAATATTCCAAGTATTAATTTTGATATTTGTTGAGATAAATATCATTAAAAAGAAATTTAACATTTATCTTGAAACTATAGATAATAATTTAATTAGAGATATCTTGAAATCGGCAATTCCTTTAGGAATTGTAGCAATGATTTATTCATTTACTATTAATGTACCAAGGTACATATTAGAGTATTTCGAGTCATCTATAACGTTGGGATATTTTTCTGCAATAATGTACATAGTTACCGTAAGTAATCTATTTCAAGTAGCAATTTCGCAAGTTTTTTTGCCAAGACTTTCTAAATTATATAATAATAATTTATATTCCGAATTTAAACATCATCTTTGGAAAAAGTTAATGCTTGCTTCTTCAATTATAGGTTTGTGCCTTATAGTTGTAATATGGATTTTTGGTGAACAAATACTCGGTTTACTTTATGGACCAGAATACGGTAGTTATTCAGGGATTCTTAGATTAGCTGTAGTAGCAGTTGTTATTAATATGTTTAGTGGAAATATTGATACTGCTTTAATGGCCACCAGAAATATCAAAGCCCAACCTAAAATACTTATTATAAACTTTTTTTTGACATTAGTTATAAGTATGATTTTTATAAGACAATTTGGCATAACTGGTGCTGCATATTCATTAATAATAAGCAATTCAATATTGTTATTATTAAGGCTTGTTATTTATAGAAAAAAGTTGAAAGTTGATGAGGCATTGTGAAAACTATTAAACATTAAATGTGAATGAAACGAGGTTTGTAAAATTTTCAAGGTTTCAGTAGCTAGAATAAGATATGTTGGATGGATGTTAGGGGGTATCTTCGCTGTAGTCGGTCATCAAGTAACATGAGTTGATATTGATGAAGCCGTAGTCAATCCGATGAATTCAGAAATTCTACCTATTTATAAAGAAGACCTAGAAAGCTTAATGCAGAAGAATAGACTACACTACACTACAGATTACAAATCAGCTTACAGATGCGTATGTCATTTCCCTAGTGTACGAATTCCAGAGGAAGCAGATGGTTCAATAAATCATTCTTATGTTGCAACTGTAGCGAGACAAATTGCTAAATCAGTAGAAAATGGTTGCTTGGTTGTAGTAAAGTCTAAAGTACCAGTAGTAACAAATGATAAATTTGAACAATACATACAATACATCATAGTAAATGATGTAATAGTAGAAGGTGCATCTAATCCAGAATTCTTAGCCCAGATACGCTATGCGAATTGTCATAGGTAACGAATGTAAATGGGCTGAAGAATGTCTGATGGATTTCTACAAGGCATTCAATTTACCAATTGTTTCAGTTTACAGAAGATCTGCTTGAATGATTAAATATGCTTCTAATGACTTTCTAGCGCTTAAAATATATTATATGAATGATATTGCGAATCTGTGTAAGTTGGTTGGAGCTGATATTAAGGATGTTGCCAATGAGCACGTACTTTGAAGAACATCTTGGAAGTAAGTTTCTAAATGCAAGTATTGGATTTCGTGGATCATGTTTCACTAAAGATATGAAAATTTTAGAAATCCTGGTAAGTGAAAATCATAATGAACTTAAAACAGTTATAGCAGCTATTGAAATAAATGAAAAGCAGGAGATATTGTTATATTGAAAAGCAAGCAAACGGTTGACTACTTTTAATGGACTTAAAGTTACTGTGCTTGGTTTGACGATTAAACCTAATACTGATGATTTAAGAGAAGTTGCGTCACTTGAAAATATTTCATTGTACTGAATCAAAGAGCGAATATTTGTGTATATGACACTATAGGTACCCAGAATTTTTCCGAGCATTATCTTGAAGAATCTTTATGCAATGGTTCTTTTTGTTATATTTCGAGTTCGGAAAAAACATTACAGAATGCGAATCTATGTTACGCCTGATATATAAAGAGTTGATGAATGCACGATTAGTATATGTCGAACCTAATATTTATAACCTTGCTGATAAGGAATCAGCGGGTTTAGAGTATCACTTTGTTGGAAGAGCATCAACTAGTGCTGCAACTAGAAAGGAGCATACAAACGATGAACAATACAAATCTTAATCCTGAAAAAATCTATTTAATTACGGGGGCTGGAGGCTTTATTGGTTCCTATTTATCTAAGAGATTGTTAGATCATGGGTATAAGGTTGTAGGAATTGATAACTTAAACGATTACTACGATGTTGGACTTAAGGAAGCTAGATTAGAAAACTTAAGTACTCTTGAAGATTTCATATTTATTAGAGAGGATATTTCAAATAAAGATGAACTGATGGCCATTTTTGAAAAGTACAAGCCGGACGTTGTCGTGAACCTGGCTGCGCAAGCAGGAGTTCGATACTCTATTGAAAATCCTGATGCTTATATTCAAAGTAATATTGTAGGCTTCTATAATATATTAGAAGCATGTCGTCATTATCCAGTAGAACATCTTATTTATGCTTCATCTAGTTCTGTCTATGGTGAAAATAAGAAAGTACCATTTGAAGAAACTGATTCTGTAGATCATCCAGTGTCGTTATATGCTGCTACTAAGAAGTCTAATGAATTGATGGCTCATACATATAGTCATTTATATAAGATACCGTCTACTGGTCTACGTTTCTTTACAGTATACGGCCCAATGGGTAGACCTGATATGGCATACTTTGGCTTTGCTGATAAGTACTTTGCTAGAGAGTCTATTAAGATCTTTAATAATGGTGATTTTGAGAATGATTTGTATCGTGACTTTACTTACATTGATGATATTATCACGGGGATAGAGAAGTTGATTGTTACTCCCCCAGCAGGTGATGATCAAGTAGCTCATCGAGTGTTTAATATTGGTAACAACAGCCCTGAAAAGCTGATGACGTTTATTGGGGCACTTGAAGTGGCACTTAGTAATGCGATGGGAAAAGAAGTTACTTTTAAGAAAGAATTTGAACCGATCAAGCCTGGTGATGTACCAGCTACTTACGCTTCTACAGACCGTCTTCAAGAAGCGGTAGGGTTTAAGCCTGAGACTAGCATAGAAGAAGGTTTACAACAGTTTGCTGACTGGTATGTGGAGTATTATAATAAAAAGTGATATATGAGCGTTACTGAGAGACCACCTAGTTTTGGTGGTCTTTTAGATAAAGTAGGATTCCTAATTATGAAAGGTGAGTTTTAAAAATGAAAATAGCTGTAGCTGGTATAGGGTATGTTGGACTTTCCAATGCAATCCTACTATCTCAACACAATGAAGTAACAGTTGTCGACATCATCCCTGAAAAAGTAGAGTTGATTAACAATAAGAAATCACCAATTGTTGATAGAGAAATTGAAGAGTATCTGCAGACAAAAGAATTAAATTTAACTGCAACTACAGATAATTCCTTAGCGTATAAGGATGCAGAATATGTCGTTATCTCTACTCCGACGAATTATGATCCAGAGAAAAACTATTTTGATACACGTACAGTCGAAGCAGTAATTTCCAATGTATTGTCTATCAATCCAGATGCGATTATGGTGATCAAATCAACAGTGCCAATTGGCTATACAAAGGAAGTGAAAGAGAAATTTAATACGGAAAATATTATGTTCTCACCGGAATTCTTGCAAGAAGGAAGAGCGTTATACGATAACTTGCATCCTTCACGTATAATTGTTGGAGAAAAGTCCGAGAGAGCTAAAGTCTTTGCTGATTTATTAGCAAAGGGAGCGATTAAGGAAGATATTCCGGTATTGTATACGGATTCAACTGAAGCAGAAGCTATTAAATTATTTGCTAATACCTATTTAGCAATGCGCGTTTCGTTCTTTAATGAACTTGATTCTTTTGCAGAAGTAAAAGGATTGGATAGTAAACAAATTGTGGACGGTATCGGGTTAGATCCACGTATAGGGGATCACTATAATAATCCTTCATTTGGTTATGGGGGTTACTGTTTACCAAAAGATACAAAGCAATTGTTAGCTAATTATGAGAACGTTCCTAATAACATAATAACGGCTATTGTAGAGGCTAATAGTACGAGAAAAGAACATATTGCTGAAATGATTATTAAGAAGAATCCTAGCGTTGTAGGTATTTATAGACTGACGATGAAGATGGATTCTGATA
The DNA here is from genome assembly GCF_002743245.1 of Sporosarcina sp. P26b. Lineage (NCBI taxonomy): Bacteria > Bacillati > Bacillota > Bacilli > Caryophanales > Caryophanaceae > Sporosarcina > Sporosarcina sp. P26b. The sequence continues at coordinate 789 of NZ_PDYW01000009.1, read as the reverse complement.
ACTTTAGACAGTCCGCGATTCAAGATGTTATGAATAGAATTAAGGCTGAAGGTATTGAGGTAGTTATATATGAGCCAGCACTTGATGAGAGTACTTTCAATGATTCTAGAGTCATCAATAGCTTTGAAGAGTTTAAGAAGACGTCGGATGTAATTGTTGCAAATCGACTGTCAGATGACTTGCTTGATGTAAAGGATAAAGTGTATACGAGAGATTTGTTTAGTAAGAACTAGTTAAAACAGCCATAGAAAAAGTTTCTAGGGCTGTTGTTGTGCCTAAAAGAAGGTACTAGGTCTCCAAACAATTCATTCAAAAAATCCAAAGTGTTCTAATCATGAAAATGATTAGAGCATTTTTTATGTTTATGGGTTGGGATGAGTCGGAATAATATTATCAAATATAAAGTAAGCGTCAAATAGTGAACACATTCTAATAGAAGATAATTCGTGAGATACTCCTCCCATAGAACATATTTGGGAGGTATTTATTTGAAAAGAAAAGAAAGAAAAGAAAAGAAAAGAAAAGAAAAAGAAGCATAAATAGCGCTACCTGTGAATCATACAATTCGGGCACTAGTCTGACAATTCGCGGACATACAAAATGTAAAGTCAACTGATCGTATAAACGATCGGGTAGCTTTTTTATCGTAAAAGAAGTAAGCGTCAAAAAATGAACACGTTGTTTCATATAAAAGAAAATGCCCCAAAGAATCGATTAAAGATTCTTCGGGGCATTTTCTATTTCTTTGACTGGATATAACAATTCTTTGGTAAGGTCTTCGACCAAGGC
>NZ_PDYW01000008.1:0-118413 GCF_002743245.1 Sporosarcina sp. P26b | reverse complement strand
TGCTTACAAAGATCTTACCCTTTTAATCAAGCTAGTAAACCATGGATAGTGCATGGGATGCGGGTTATAAATTTACTATCAATTCTTAAGTTGACAGCTATGGGCTCAAGCCATGCCCGCAGGAAAGCGTCCGCTCGGAACGGAAATCCCCTCCCCCAACACCCTTGCCATCCTCACCATTTGAAACTATTATTTCATTCCTTACCAGGCACTTGTCCATCCAACAAACTCAATGCCAAGTACAACAGAAACACATCATGTGTACTGGAGACGGACAATCCCGTTAACTGCTCGACCTTTTGCAAACGATAGGACAACGTATTCTTATGTATATGTAAACGCTGCGCCGTATTCTGCATCGACTGATTCTCCTCGAACCACACCGCTAGATTATTCAGCAAGTCCTCATGATCTGCAAGCGGCGCAACCGTGCGCTTCAGAAAATCTTTCTTGACCGCGTCCGGAATGCTCTGCAAAACAATCTCTAGCTTTAACTCATGCTCAAAGACAATATCACCCGACACCTTAGCAGCGCTTACCGCACGCTCTGCCTGTGCAAAGGACTTCGCTAAATCGAAGTAACGCACCGGTGCACCTATACCCGCAACGACTCGTACCTTTTTACGTCGTTTGATATGCAACAAAAGAAATTCCAACTCACTTTTTAACGTGTCCTGATTCATTTCAGGCAACAGCAACAAAATTTTATTCTGCGCCCAGCGAATCATCTTCATGGATGAATGGATATTTTGAATCGAGGCGAATATCTCCATTTCCTCAACCGAAAACTGTTCTAGCAAATCCAACACTTCAAGAACTGCTACTTGATGGTAATGCGTCACGTCGATTCCAAGTAGTGTTCCTCTTTCCACGAACCGTTCATCTTTTTTAGTACCAGTCAACCAATCAAAAACGAAAAATTCTACATCACGAACTCTTTCATCCTTTTGCTTACGCTTTAACGAATCTTGTATAAAGAGCTCTACTACCCGTAAAATTAGTTGGGCTTGGGGATGGATCACGTCAGGATTACCCGTAACACCAAGTACGGCAATCGGTTCCCCTTCAATAATAATAGGTAACACGATTCCCTCACGAACACCGTGCAGATGCCCTGCTTCTTTCTCTCCCATGCGCAGCACAGATTTTTGACGCATGCTCAATAAAGCTCCTTCATGGAACTGATTGATCCGGCCAGGTTCTGTGCTCGCTTGAATGAAGCCCCGGCGATCAGTTAAAATCACCTGTTGTTGTATCAAGTTAGATAACTCCGTTACGATTTCATGTCCTAATGTATCAAATTGAAACATCTGTCTCACCTCGGCTGAAAACTGCTAGTTACTCATATCTTACGCCACTTCAGTTTTCACTACAACAGAGGAGAGTTAGACAAGCTGAACTTCTAGAACCCCACAGCTCCACGCTTTCATGAGCAACTGGGATAATTCAGCCGTTTCGATAAGAAGGGACTTTTCCAATGTGACAGAGCCGCCTAGATCGGTATAACGTTGTTCAGCCATTACTCGATCAATCATTGAGAATTGTTGATGCTTTGTCGCTGGGTACGCGGACCGGTTCATCACGTCTGACGCTTTACGCAAAGGAATCTTTATTCCACTTTGAAAAGCAGCCGTCTCTAGATGCGAATTTATTTCATTCGATGCTTTTTCAATATAATCCACTGCAGCTTCCGAATGTAAACCAATTCGTTGATGAGCTATTGTCGCTTCCCACCCCGCCACTTTAATTCTACAACTGTAATTCCACACATCTTCAATACCACTCAGCAAACGTATAAGTATAGTACAAACACTTGCCAAATCTGTTCTTTGTACGACTCGATCTAGTTGAATGTGAGAATCCAATGCGTCAGACCTAGCATGTACAACTTGGCTAAAATGCAAGACAACCCCTTCACTAGCTAGCAACTGCTTCATCAAACCTATCGCAGAGACCTTTTTCTTCACTAGAGAGTGTGTTGAAACTTGATGAGGAGAACGGTCAAATAAAAGCCAAGAACCGCACGCCTTTACCTGTTCCATGAACTGATCCGGGACGAATATATGCTTCTCTTTTACTTTGCTGGATAAAAAGGCGGGTATCCTACTATCTGTTAGGTGCATCGTATGGGGTGGTACTTTGGTATGTCGTTGATGAAATGTCTTGCCAAAGAACGTCATGACATCGTCAGGCAAGGTGATATAACCTTGACTAAGTATCCAATAGGCGTCATGCACTTTCTTCAGACGAGCTATCCCTTCATTCTGCATAGCAGCCATCGCAATGAGCATCAGTCGTTCCTGTGGTAACCCAATACGCTGATCTGAGTAATCAGACGTTATAAACTCACTCATATATTGTTGAAGTTGCTCAATCGACAATAGTTGATCCCGTTCAGCTTTAATCTGCAAACCTAACCACTTAATTTCATTTGCCGAATAGCTATGGATCCATTGTCCATATAATCCATCCTGCATTAGCTTACGAACCAATTGATGAAAGCCTTGGTAAATCGGCTTGCCACGTAGTTGTTCTGCTTGATTGTATAATACATGGAGTAATGCATGTTGATGCGTTCGTTCATCTGTTTGTTGAAGATTTCTCATATCGCCGTCTCCTTTCGTAAACAACAAAAAACAATCATTCCGCCCCTTCGGCAAGATGATTGCAATAGTTGTGAATGAGGAAACAAAAATAGGCAACTCTAACATAACCCATGAAGACGCATGGATAGGAGAGACCTTTTTGCCCCCACCTCTCAACCCCCGAAGAAAGTGTAGCTTTGACGATACGTAGGCAGGTCTCCTGGCTCCACTTCATCCTTCCACCACGCCTTCCCATGTCTCCATAGTGGCTGATTTGGCAGTCGTCCGTGTATACAGTTGCGGGGACAGCTCCGGTTTACGGATTCCCTTTTACACCTCGATAGGTACCTATATATCGTGCAAACTCATGTATTTGATTACATTCATTTTATCATGGATATCGTAGAGGGTGGTAGCGTTTGTTTTGGGTATGTACGAAGACAAAATTAAACAGGGTGCCTATGCATAAAACCACTGGGATCACATCCACAATCGTTTTTTGCTAGGCACCCTGTATTGAGCTTTCTTCATTACTTACATTAGTTGTTGTTCGCATAGACAGCCGCACTCCGCCAATCCTTGGACATATGCTTCTTCCCAAGTGATTCCATGGATGAAACCATTCTCCGTGTAATCTGTGATCAAATAGTATGTCTCATTTTGCTCTGGTAACGCTGAATTGTTTTGATAGTTATTGTTTTTCATAAAAATTACCTCCTGGATTTTGTATTTTTCATAGTATATGTCTTGTTAGGAAATAAAAGAACGCTTTCTACGCTTTTATTGATAAAAGGCTAATTGGTAGCGCTTACATTTAGAAAGCAAGAAGAAATGAATTCATATATATTCCCAGGTGCGTGTACTAAACGCATGTTTTTTAATTCAATGAATTCTGTTTATTGTACCATTTCCATAAATAAAAGTAAACTATAATTGTAACTTCTTATTAACTTTTGTTAGTTATTTAATGCACTTGCATGACCTTCCACTCATTCAATGACTAAATGAACTTTCCTACATACAAAAACATCCCCCTAAGTCCTGATTACGACTTAGAGAGATTTGTAGTGGTTAAGACAGTTGCTTTTCGCAAATCGCGATGACTGCTTTGACAGAGTCTACTGAATGATCGAGTGCAGTTTGTTCTTCTTCTGTTAATGGAAGTTCAATCACACTCTCGATACCATTGCCTCCCAAAACAGTTGGCACGCCTAAATAAATGTTTTGATAGCCGTATTCGCCCTCTAAGTACGCAATGGATGGCATGATACGTTTTTTATCTTTAATAATTGCTTCAGCCATCTCCACCAAAGCTGCTGCTGGTGCATAATACGCGCTGCCATTACCTAGCAAAGAGACAATTTCGCCGCCGCCTTTTCGAGTGCGTTCGACAATTGCTTCTAGTCTCTCGCTCGAGATAATTTTATCCAACGGAATGCCGCCAGCATATGAATAACGCACAAGTGGAACCATATCATCTCCGTGTCCACCTAGTACAAAGCCCGAAATATCTTCTACGGAAATATTCAGTTCTTCCGAAACGAAGGTATTGAAACGCGCCGTATCAAGTACACCCGATTGTCCAATTACACGGTTTTTAGGAAAGCCTGTTGTTTTGTAACATACATACGTCATCGCATCTACCGGATTACTTAAAATCAACACAGTGCTGTCTGGCGCATAACGCTTTACTTGTTCGGAAACGGAACGCATAATCTTAGCATTCGTTGTCACTAGATCATCGCGACTCATACCTGGTTTACGCGCAACGCCTGCTGTAATGATGACCATTGCAGCGCCTTCAATTTCTTCATAATTGGATGTACCCGTAATACGTGAATTGAATTGTTGCACAGGACTTGTCTGAAGAAGATCTAACGCTTTACCTTTAGTCGGATTGGAGAGGTCTGGAATATCAACCAACACGATATCGCCTAATTCCCTCTGCGCTGCCATCAATGCTACGGTTGAGCCGGTGTGGCCAGCTCCTATGACTGCTATTTTATGTCGTTTGAAAGCCATGGAAACCACTCCTTTCTATAGATTTCATTATGGAAAATATGCTAATAAGCAACCGTCAGTCTTTCTTCGGTGCCTTCTTAGCCTCTGCAGACTTCTTTATTTGCGGAATTTCTGGAGTGGGCGACACTAAGGGTTTCACCATGCCGTATACTGAATCATCGGGACGCGGTATCACATGTGCACCTAGTAACTCGCCAACACGCGCTGCTGCGTCGCGACCTGCATCGACAGCTGCCTGTACTGCTCCGACATCACCTTGAACGATGACCGTGACAATTCCACCATCGACCATCTCTTGTGATACCAATTCCACGTTAGATGCTTTCACCATAGCATCTGCTGCTTCAATCGATCCAATCAATCCTTTTGTTTCAATCATTCCGATCGCTTGACTCATGTATATCACCTCTCTTTACTTCTGTTGAATCGATAATACCGATAATGACCGCGTCGATTGGGATCGGGTTTTCTTTCGGTAAAATGAAGCGTGAGGAACCGCCACTCGTAATAAGTACCTCGTCGCCGACTCCTGCCCCGATTCGATCTGCCGCGACCATATGCGACTGTATACTATTGCCGTGTGCATCAATCGGCTGGATGATCAGCAGTTTAAGCCCTGATAGTCCATCTTCTTTGCGGGTTGCCCACACATTACCAATTACTCTACCCATTCGCATGCGTAATCACCTTTTTCTACTTTCTATTGGTTATCGTTTTACCGAGTTCCCGTGCTGTATCTCTTGCAAGTGCTGTAACAATCGTGCCTTTATTCACTAAAATCTCCCGCTCAGAAATCAAAGCGATATCTTCAGCTGACAATAGTCTTTTAGTAAATTCAAATGACTGTGGCACACTTACTGGTTCAGGCGTTATAACGGTTTCTGTTACTCCCGCAACTTGTCCTACTGTCGTATTATTTGCGTCATTCGGTTTCACTAGACGGCCAATCGACCCTTGTGTAATGAAACCACCATTGGCTTCATCCGTATCGATATGCATTTCAAGACGATAGCGTTCATTCACCCGTATCCGCACATTGCGGAATGCAATAGGACGGATTCCATCTGCTTCGACCGTCACGTACTCCCCATCTACCACGCCAAAGCGTGAAGCGTCCGTGGGAGCCATGTGGATATGTGACTGTGCGATAATCAGACCTTGGTCTATATGCACACTACCCTTTGGTCCAATTAATGTAATCGGTGCGGATCCTTCAATATTGCCGGATTCCCGAAGTGGGGGCTTGACGCCGAGCTTCATGGCATCCGTAAAGCTGACCTCAACTTGAGTCGCTTTTCGGACAGGACCTAAAATCCGCACACGTTCAATGCTACTTTTAGGTCCCGCAATCATCACCGTTTCATTGGCGGCGAATTGGCCCGGCTGCGATAGCTCGGACCGTTGTGTCAATTCATACCCTGCGCCAAACAATACTTCCACATGTTCAGGCTGTAAATGTGCGTGACGGGCGGAAACCGCAATGGGCACCGCTCGTTCCGGCAATTGAACGGGGGATTTTCCCAGTTGTCCAAGAATCTCTCCGACAATTTGCTCAATCAATTGCTGATTCATTTAGTTCACGCCTTTCTACTGTGTCAGCAGTGATTATTCGCTTTTTGGTAACATCATTTCTAATTCATTATGTGGTCTTGGAATTACGTGAACAGAAAGCAATTCGCCTACGCGTTGTGCAGAAGCCGCGCCTGCGTCTGTTGCCGCTTTTACTGCGCCTACATCGCCACGTACCATGACAGTTACAATTCCGCCGCCAACATGTACTTTACCAACTAAGTTTACACTCGCTGCTTTCACCATTGCGTCTGCTGCCTCGATTGCACCGATTAACCCTTTAGTTTCTACCATTCCTAATGCTGTACCTTCTCTGTTCATAATTGTTTCCTCCTAATAATGTTTTATTTTGTAAGTTGTTTAACGATTTCACTGACTAAACTTTGCACTAATGCCGGATCGACCTTGCTGTTTGTTGCTGCTGTAACGTTGTTCATTACACTAGATACAAGCTGATCATTTGAGCTTTCAACAGGCTCTGAATGCTTCGGCAATTGAACTTCTTTTGTACCGTATGCCATTCGCTTAATGTTTAGCAAGTGCTTAGCTGTAACATTGTCCGATGTGATATTGCCACCGAAAGTTCCGCATCCTAACGTGAGCGACGGCATCAAGCCTGTCGTTCCACCCACCGCACCAATGGAAGCCATCGTGTTGACTAAGATACGTGATACAGGCATTTCCATGGCGAATTCACGTGCAACTGCATCAATTTCCGTGTGAATCGCCAAGCTGTGCCCACGTCCTCCAAGATTCAGCAAGTCGAGGCATACTTCTTTCGAATGCTTCACACCATCGACAATATACATCGCAAAGATCGGTGATAATTTCTCCAATGAAAACGGAATGTTTTTTCCAACCTTTGTTTCCATCCCGATAATCAAGCGAGTGCCTTCCGGTAAAGAAATACCAGCCATTTTGGCAATGAACTGCGGACTCTTGCCGACCACTTTAGGATTCACTTTGCCGGGTACCGGCGAGATGACACCTTCCATGATCTTCTTCTCTTCATCGGATAAAATGTATGCGCCATTTTTCTTCAATTCACGTGTAACTAAGTCTACAACATGCTTATCAACGACAATTGCTTGCTCCGTTGCACAAATCGTACCGTAATCGAATGATTTACTGTCGACAATATCTTTTACCGCTTTCTCTATCTTCGCAGAACGTTCGATATAAACGGGGACATTACCAGGACCTACACCATAAGCCGGTTTTCCAGAGCTGTATGCCGCTTTAACTAGTGCACTACCACCTGTTGCGATGATTAGATTGACGTCTTTATGGGACATCAGTTGCTGTGTTGCCTCCATTGAAGCCAACGTCAAACACTGGATCAAACCTTCTGGAGCACCTGCCGCAACAGCTGCTGCATCACATACTTTTAACGCTTCATGTGTACACTCCACTGCATAAGGATGTGGACTCACAACAATGGAATTTCGTGTCTTCAATGAAATCAATGTTTTGAAGAACGCTGTTGACGTTGGATTAGTCGTTGGAATGATTGCTGCTACAACACCAAACGGGGCAGCGATTTCCACTACTTTATTCAAATGATCTTCTTTGATAACACCCACTGTTTTCAAATCTTTGATGCTTTCATAGACATCACGTGAACCCACTTCATTCTTGATCTTCTTATGGGCTGCTACTCCCATACCTGTTTCATCTACCGCTAATTGCGCTAGACGGCCGGATTGTTCAAAAGCGGCATCCGCTACAGCTTTAACTATTTTGTCAACTTGTTGTTGTGTATAGCCCATGAATTTCTCTTGTGCTTCTTTTGCAGTTTGAACAGCCAAGCGCATTTGCTGCAAAGCCAATAAATCCTTATCCACTAGTTGAACCAAATCAAAACACTCCTTTCTACATGCTTCTCTATCAATAACTTAACGGATGATCCGCCATGTTCTGTACGGCTTCACGGAACGCGTCAGCTGCTGCTTCACAAGAAGATTGACTACCCGTGAGCAGACCGCCACCAAAGTTTGTTTCGGAGGGAGGTGCATAGAGTTCACATAATGTGACATCTGCAGCTTTTAAGGCCGCATCCAAACCGATAATTGCTTCAATAGGTGGTGCAATCAAGTATGCGATTGATTGGCCAACTGGTATGTTAGCCATGTCAGCCAAGTAACTGCCACAGCTAGAAATGGTATGCGCATATAACGCATGATCCGGATTTCCATTGATTGCTTCGAAATACGCTTCATGCTCTACAGTGATACGAATCGAATCAAGACCACTTTTCACTTCTTCCGGTGACGGTCCAGCAATGATTCCGATAAACTCACCAGACAGCGGTCCGGAAGAATGTGCAGCACCTGCGTAAAAACTTTTCGCGTAGACCACTTCCACGTCGCTATGCTTCGTAGCTGCGTCGATTGCTGTATAACCAATGTCATCAATTGTCGTCGTCACCAACCCAAGACTGCGTTGATAGGGCTTCAGATCAAACTTCTCAGCCAGCTCAGGACTAACGTTTGGAATGACTTGCATCGACAAGATGTCCGCGTGGATTTTCATTCGTCCTCCCCCTTCCTCAACCTTCTTTTTGAACAAGCGATACACCACTCGCTTCGTATTTTAAGATTTTCTGAATGATCGTACCGAGGAATGCACCCGCTTCAACAGGTGGAATTCCCCCTTTATGGATATTGGAAATGACCATACGATCTGCTTCAATCGTACCGTGCCTTGGTTTGTAGCACATGTAAGCACTTAGTGATTCCGCAGATACTAGACCAGGACGTTCACCGATCAGCATGACTACTACATCCGGTTGCAATAACTCACCGATATCATCCATCACAGCAACTCGGCCTTTATCAACGTAAAATGTTGTTCCCATTTCGATATTCAAGTTGTTTAACGATTGTTCCAGTGACAAGTAGACATCTTCCAGATTTTCTTCAATCGCTTTCGCACTTAGACCATTTGACGCGACAATCTGTACGACAGGCGACTTTTTACAGCGTTCTTGAATAACAGACTTCGCTTCATCTGAAAGTTTTCTACCAAGATCCGGACGTCGAATATATTCTTCTTTATCCACCACTTTGGATTGCACTTGGAATAACCCTAGCTGCTCAAGCAAGTCATCCGGCACTTCACCGTAGACCGCATCGACTGCCGCCGCGTGATCCAGTCGAAACTGTAGCCATGTCTTCGTTTTCGGACGTGAACCTGCGCGTCCAACTCCTACTCTAGCCGGGGTTTTCTTGCGATACTCTGCCCATTTATCTTCTACAGGCTCTGCTTCAGGTTCTACCTTCGGTTTCGGATTACCGTATGCCGTCGTTGGTTTTGGTTTTACCGTAGCGATATTCCGCTTTGACTCTTCCGTTGTACTATGGAATGTCACCAATCCACTAGGTGACTTTTTCACAGTTTCTGCGTTCAAATGTCCAATAGGCTGTTGTGAAAACAACTCTACCTTTTGCTCGTCGGAATTCCGTTGTACCCTTTGATTGCCGCTTGCAGCTTCTAGCTTCTCTACGACCATTTTTGTGATTTGCTGAATCAGTTCTTCATTCAAGTTTATCCACCTCCTATCGATTGAAGAGTGTGAGATCTCCGGCACGTTTACTTAGCATGCCATTTTCATAAATCCCCATCTTTTCAAGCCATTTTAAATATTCAGGTGCTGGCGTTTTGCCCATCGTCTGAAGAACCGTTGCCACGTCATGGTAGCTCATGGACTGGTAATTCAGCATAACGTCATCACCCATCGGTGCTGCGATGATGAAATTCACACCTGCTGCCGATAATAAGATACTTAAATCTTCAATATCATTTTGATCCGCTTTAATATGGTTCGTATAGCAAATATCAACACCCATCGGCAGTCCGTGTAGCTTGCCCATGAAGTGATCTTCAAGTCCTGCACGAATAACTTGTTTACTGTTGTACAAGTACTCCGGCCCAATAAATCCAACCACCGTGTTGACGATATATGGATCGTAATGTCGTGCAAAACCGTAGTTACGCGCTTCCATTGTCACTTGATCTACACCGTAATGTGCTTCGGCGGATAATTCCGAACCTTGTCCTGTTTCAAAGTACAACGTTTGTGGACCAGTGCCTGTACCCATTTTCAATGACAAGTCTTTCGCTTCTGCTATTAGCTCTGCTGAAATACCGAATGAACGATGAGCTTTTTCAGTTCCTGCGATACTTTGGAAAATCATGTCGGCAGGAGCACCTTGTTCAATCGCTTTCATTTGCGTTGTAACGTGTGCAAGTACACAGTTTTGCGTAGGGATTTCCCACTCATCTATGAAATCCTTCGTTGCATTCAGTACACGCTTTACGCTTTCTACAGAATCATCTACAGGATTGATCCCAATCACCGCATCACCAATACCGTAAGACAAGCCTTCTTTCAATGATGTAAGAATTCCATCGATATTGTCAGTCGGGTGGTTCGGCTGCAAACGTGAAGACAATGTACCTTTTTGGCCAATTGTAATATTGCATGTAGATAGAATTTCGATTTTATTTGCTGCGTGCACTAAGTCCAAGTTGGACATCAATTTCGTAACCGCGGCGATGACTTCAGAAGTCAATCCTCTACTGAGACGCTTTAATTCGCGGTCGCCTACTTCATTACTTAAAATATATTCACGTAGTTCTGCGATACTCCAATTCTGGATTCCACCGTAAACCTTCTCGTTAATATCGTTTTCGATAATAAGTGACACTTCATCGCTTTCAATCGGAATGAGTGGATTATTGCGGATATCGCTAACTAGCAACTCACTGACAACTGTTTTCGCAGCGATTCGTTCCTGGACGGTTTCTGCCGCAATTCCTGCAAGGCGATCACCGGATTTCTCTTCATTCGCTTTCGCTAGCACTTCTTTTAAGTCGTGGAACACATATCGTTCGCCGCCTAATGTAGTGGATAAATTCACGCACGAGACCTCCTTTACGTTGTGTGGAAAGTTAAGGTTTTTACGACAACCGGTACTACACCTGAAGTGAGTGCTTTTCCGATATCGATGTAATCGCCTGTTTCCACATTGATTTGATCTATACAAATAATGCTTTGTTTCACTTGTAATGCCGCGAGTGTCTGGCCAATCACCTTGGCGTGATCTGATTGGATCACCAATATAATGGGCTGTTCAGGACGTGGCCGCTGATTCATGATTTGGACAACTGCTTTTGCAAGCTTCTGCACATCCCGAAACCCAAGATAGGGCAGATTGCATAAGTAGAGCGCGAAGTTTTGCCCTTCTTTGGCTGAGTCATATAAAGTAACCGCCTGCCTCACTGCGTCTTCAAAATGGGCTAAACCTGTTGCTAAATCTTCTTTAAAATCATATTGATGAATCGGAATATTTTTTAATGGTAATTCATGCGGTGCAACTTGAATGGTGGCTCCACTAATTTCAGTCGTCTGGGTTCCTGCACCTAATACGGTTGCACGTACAGTTTCTATCGGCTCCTGCCAAGTGAAATGCTGTAGTGAAGTGTTACGCAACAAGGCTTCCGCAAGCTGAACACCTATATCATCGTATTGTGCTTCTTGTACTTCACCGGATTCATGATGATACATGCATTCCGAAATTCCACCTGAAAAGACGATTGTATCGACTGCCGGCGACCAATTCGGTTCATGACCGAGTAGTAGTACTTGATCTTGTGCGTGAACTTCTTTTTTTAAGATTCGCCCCATTGCTTCCGCCATATACGTCGTTACAAATGTTACGGCTGAAGAATTTTGCGGATCCCCTACTTGCAATGTGTAACCTTGCTCTCGCAGTAATCGTTCGACTGGTGGTGAGATGGTACGTACTTTGCCGCCTTCAAATTCGATTAATCTACCTCCAATGTGCATCGTACATGTGCCAAGGAGCTGCTTATCCTTGAATACTGCAATATTGGCTGTTCCTCCACCAATGTCTATATTGGCGATGACCTGCCCGCTTTTTCCGGACGATTCATAGCTGCCTGAACCTTTAGCCGCAATGATGCCTTCTAGATCAGGTCCTGCAGTTGCTACGAGGAAATCGCCCGCTTCGTTAGACAACTGATGTAACATTTCACTGGCATTCCGCTTGGTAGCGGTTTCACCGGTGATAATAACAGCACCCGTTTCAATCTGCGAAGGCTGAATTCCTGCTTTGTCGTATTCAGAGCGGATAATTTGTTGGACGCCCGCTACATCGATCGTCACTGCGTCTTGCAATGGCGTCCGGAATACAGGGCTTTTATAGAGTATTTCTTTGTTTGTGATTTCTATTCTTGGCACATGCGTTGCGCCTGCCACGTTACGTAGCGAAAATCGACTGATAATCAGTTTCGTCGTGCTTGTGCCAATATCAATGCCTGCACTAATGATAGTTTCGTGCTTATTGAAATTGCTCACTCCCACACCCCTTCCTGATTATAGATTTCAACGCCTGTCGGTGCTCGACGGCGTCCTGCACTTTTGATTGCAACTAGTTTCCGACGCCAGCCCCTTGGGTCGTTTCGATCTTTTGATATAAAAAAGGCGCCTTTACAAACCCATGGATTTTCCACGGGATGTAAAGGCACCTTTGCCGTTTTTATTCACTTGTATACAATTTACTATATCAAATTCCTTACTGACTGTAAAGAAGATTACCCGAGATAGATCAAGTGTGGATCGGCTGATGATTCTACGTATTGTTGCATTGCAGTGAGGTTGTTTAGCTTTGTTAATTCTTTCAAATGTTCGACCCCCATGCCTGTTACGGATGAAACCATGACGATGGGCCCTTGGTTCATAACGGTTTTTAGCATGTCGAGCGAACGCTCTAGGTCAGCTTCAGGTAGATCACACTTGGTAATGACACCAATCGGAAGTTTCGGGATACCCATGCTGAAACCTGGCGGGAATATAAGTTTCTCACTTGTTGCATCCTGCAAGTACAGTACATGTGTCACTTCAAGTGCAGTGGCCATGATGTTTTTATAGAACATCGGATTTTCCGAATACTCTCCCGGCGTATCAACAATCCAATCATAATAATTGAGCGTCTGCGTTTTGAAAGCTTCTACTTTTCGGCCCAATAAAGCATTTGTCAATGTAGACTTCCCCGCTCGTACCGCACCGACTAGCATCGCCTTGTTTCGCATCATCCTCACTCCTTATGATTTTGTAATTTCCGCTGGCGTATAGTTCAACTTTTCGGATAAAAACCGGTTGATCTCAAGCATTGCCATCTCCACTTCCGAGACACTGCCCACAATAACCAGACTGCCTGTAAATCGATCGAGGAATCCAATGCGGACATTAGCCGCTTTCGTTGCCAAGTCTCCTGCGATAATGACCGTTTCACTCGGTGTACATGTAAGGATACCTAAAGCACCCGCTTCCTGTATACCTAACTTCTGAAACATATCGGGATCGGGATTAGCGATCAAATGACTGAGTGTAAGCTGTTTTCCCGGAACGAATTCCTGTATAAACCTTTTCTTTTCTTCGCTCATTATACACACTCCCTATATAGTTTTATGCTTTAGCAGCAGGAGCTTCTGGTTCAACGTTTTCATTTTCGTACTCGCCCTTTTTAATAATTCCAGCTTCACGGTCTTGCTTCTCCAGCTTTAATGCCGTTGGAACAGAAAGCTTGTACGCAATAATAATTGCGATGATACCCGCACTCAATTTACCTAGTATAACCGGTAAAATAATATTTGGCTGGAAGTTCGCTGTGAACGATAAGTGATCACCCAACAAGAACGCCGCACAAACTGCGAATGCGATATTAACGACTTTGTCTTTTGGTCTCATGTAACGAACCAATGAGAACATCGCCAAGATATTCGCAACAGTCGCAAGTAAACCCGCACTTCCTTCAGGTGAAAGTCCAATTTTTTTCCCAGCAGATTCTAAAGGTTTGCCCATATACTTTCTAATCAAATAAATCATCGGGAACGCACCCGCTAGCATAATACCAATGTATCCCGCTGTTTCAAGTGCACGGAATTGGTCTATTTCATCCGCCATAATTGGATCGAAGCCCCACGCGCCAAATATCTTAGTGAAAATACCTGTAAATACTTCAACGATAGAGAACACTAACACTAATTTAATGGCAGCGTCCATCACGCGTCCAAAAATCATAAAACCGTTAATCATAATGCGAGGAACGAACTTCAGTCCGACCGCAATCAATACTACAAAAATTAATAATGGCAATAAATTGATGAAAATCTGTAAATAACTAATTGCAAATTCATAATTAGATGTAGCTGTCGTGCTAATCACATCACGCACGTCCGTGTTGAATATTACTACTAAAACAGAAGCAATAAATGCGCCAATCGGAATTGTCAAAACACCCGACATAATACCAAGCGCCATGTATTTATGATCTCGCTTATCAAGCATCGCAAGGCCCATCGGAATAGAGAAAACAATCGTTGCTCCTGACATGAAACCGACGATTAACGCCATAATCCATCCTTCATTTGTTACTTTTAGTGCTTCCGCTAACTGATAACCACCCATATCCGAAGCCAGTATAGTAGTTGCGGCAATTGCAGGATCTGCTCCGATTGAGTTGAAGATCGGTCCGATAAATTTACTGATGAACCATGTTAAGTAGGGTATAGATGCCATGATTCCTGCTGCTGGAACGAAGATATGTCCTACTGCGTGTAATCCAGACATAAATTCTTTACCTAATCCCTCTTCAGGATTCTTTATTGATGCAAATGCCCCTGCCACTGCACAGGCCATAATAATATATACAATTACTGTACCGATCATTTCCATTTAGGTTTCCTCCTATTACTATTTAATTGTAATATTGTTTCTTACGCGCCAGCCAACAAGACACCACCCTTTGATTTAATTCATGTCCAATCCGCGAAAATTTAAAACAAAAAGACGCTTAAAGAATGTATCTCTTTAAGCGTCTTTGCTTAGATCTATTTACTTGTGCGAATCTATAATTTCCAAGGCAAGTGACTCCATTGTCATTTGCCGTGACATACTCGTATCACGCATTTTTTTAAATGCTTGTTGCTCCGTTAATTGTTCCATATTCATCAGAATGCCTTTTGCCTTCTCCACGACTTTTCGCTTTTCCACTTCTTGCTTAGCCTGTTGAACGTCTTTTTTCAGACGTTTGGCTTTACTTGATTGGTGAAGAGCTACTTCAATAGCGGGTATTAAATTAGATTCCGATATAGGTTTGACCAAATAGCCAACTATATTATCTTGTTGCGCTTTTTCTACGAATTCCTTTTGGCTGTACGCGGTTATAATGAGGATGGGTATATCTAGCTGTTCCCCAATGATGCGACTTGCTTTCAGGCCATTCATCTTTGGCATTTTGATATCCATCAAAATCAAATCGGGTTTATGCAAGAAGGCCATCTCAATCGCTCTGTCTCCGTCCCCCGCTTCTCCAACTACTTCATAGCCGTGGTCTTGCAAGGTCATTTTTAGGTCCATGCGAATGATCGATTCATCTTCGGCTATCAAGATTCGTTTACTCATCAAAAATTTCCACCTCCGCACCCACTGGAAAGTTGACTACTGCATGAGTCCCGATTTCCCTGGGCACATATAGAAACTCACCATTCAAGTCATTGGTCACCAAATTGTGGATGATTTCCGTACCAAGTGATGTTTGCGGATTCTTCATTCCAACGCCGTTGTCGGACACGTGAAGTTCTACAAAGTCTTGATCTACGGTAAATTCCACATCAATAATTCCCTCTTCTTTGCCTTGAAATGCATGTTTTAAAGAGTTTTGAATAAGCTCATTTATGATAAGCGCAATTGAAACCGCTTTCTTAGAGGTTGTTACTATTTTATTGCCATTCGGCTCAATAATCAAGTCTACTTTCAAATTATATTCATTTAGCACCATGGTTGAGCATATTTTTCTCGTCAAATTTATGATATTTACATCATCATCGTCCGCATGTTCCTTTGTAAGAATAATTTCATAAACCGATGAAATACTATATATACGATTAAGGGTTTCTTCAAAAGTGGAGCGACTTTCCGCAGGCATTCCACTACGCATTTGTAGTCTTATAAGGCTTGCGACTGTTTGCAAATTGTTTTTCACGCGATGATGTATTTCCTTGATTACGACCGATTTCATCATTAACTCTTTTTCTTTTGTGCGAAGTTCGGTAATATCTTGAACAATTAATAACGTCTCTTGAGATTTATTTTTTTCACGCATTCTTATCTTTTTCACTATCAAGTTTTTGCTCTCAATGGTTAGTTCAAAGACGAACACATCATCTTCTTGTGTATAAACTGTTTGTAAAAAAGGTAATAATTCCAATAAATCACGATTTAGCACATCATCTTGGTTACTTATTTCCGTAATTAGTTTTAAGCCTGAAGGATTTGCATAGACTAACCGATTACTTTCGTCTGTCAAAATAAGCATTTCCATCAGTAAATCTGAAACAACGCCGAGTCCTGAATTTGTCATCTGGTCCTCCGCTGTTTCTGTTATGACCGAAAATCTCTTTGCATTATCTGTTGAAGTGGATGACGCTACCTGCTTCTCTGAGATAAGTACGCCAATCACTTGATGATTTGTATTCTTAATGGGCACTACGGTCTGATCCACTACGATACCTTCTTGTGTCATAGCTTGTCTTATGATGGATTTCTTTCCATTGCGATAGGAATAAAACACACCCGGTTCAAAAGATTCAAAAACAATCTTTCCAACAACCGAATTATTATATAGCGGTGTACTACCGACTGGAAAAGCTTCCGCTACAACAATCGCCTGATTACTTGGTTTTAATTTGCAATCGATAAACATATAGGAGTCTGACAAATCGGCATACGTCTGCAGGCTAAACGCCATTTCCTCCAAAATTTTCACGTCTTGATCTGTCAGTTCAGTATGCTGTTTACAAAGTTTTTCTACTGTTGATTTTACCAATGCACCACGACCTTTAATGAGAAGAATACCGCTTCCCCTATTGTGTAAAATTAGTATAAGACGGTTAATGAGAGAGGTCAATCTGTAGGTTCAATGTTACTCAATACTTTTCAAGAAAGGTTTTTATTTTCATTTTATATACTTCCTGATCCATCACAAACGCTTCACCGTGATTTGCGTCATCCACTAAAAATAATGCCGCATCACTCTTTGTCTCTTCATAAAGTTCTTTTGTCATTTCTGTTGGCACGAATGTATCTGCCTTGCCATGAATGTACAGGATTGGTACAGTCGCGCGTTTAACTGCACTCAACGCGTCTGCTTCTTTTAGTGAATACCCCGCTCTAGCATTCGTCAACAAACTCATATTATCGAGTAATGGAAATGCAGGTAAATGAAACATTCTGTCCAGTTGATAGGCAAATAATTGATAAACGGATTGATACGGACTATCTGCAATAATTGCTTTCACTTGTTCGGGAAGTTGCTCACCACTCGCCATTAAAACTGTAGCCGCACCCATCGATAACCCATGATAGATCACTTCTGTATCCGCCCCCAGCTTTTCGCTGAGCAACTTTGTCCAATCAATCAAATCTAAACGATCTGGCCAACCGAAACCGTAATAGTCACCACCGCTTTTTCCATGTCCCCTAGCATTTGGCATGAAAATATTATAGCCAAGTTCCTCATAATAAAATTGACCATACAACCCCATCTGTTTTGCGTTCCCTAAATAACCGTGTGTTAAAATCACCAATTTGTTAGTCGGTTTTTTTGCCGGCAAGAAATAACCCATCAAGTCCAGATCATCTTTTGATGTCATATGAATTTCTTCAAATTCCTGTTGATCTACCCAGTCAAGCCAATCTCCATTTAAAAAAACTTCCATGGTCTCAGCGGATACTTTCAAATCCGCATTGCCTGTCAAAAAATCCTTCGGTCCACGCTTGATAGCCAAGTCATAGAAGAAAAGACTTCCTGCTATCTGAAATACAATAAAGATAGCCACTAGTAAAAAGACAACCTTTTTCCATCTTATTTTTCTCATCTCTATGTCCTCGTTCTCTTTGTCTAAGCATTTTCTCTTATTATACAGTGAAATCTATAATTACGTTATAGCAATTTCATGAGAAAAGCCCCAGTAGTTGGACAACAACTACTGGGGCACCTCTAGTTCACTATTTTTTCTTTTACTTCTTTTTGTTATCTTGCTCGGTAGCCTTATCTGCTCGTTTATACTCTTTGGCGTACAATACTTCCTGTGCGGATGAAAGGCCATTATTCTTATCTGTTAGTGTTTTATGGGGCTGTTTGTTCTCACTCAAGTCTCAACACTCCTTTCCGTCTTACTTTCAGTCTGCCACGATTAGACGAAATTAAACACAGCATTCAGTTATCGTTCTTTGGTTTTCTCACTAAAACCACGTATACTAACTGCATAAGGAGCTGATCACATGAAATTCCATATGACAGAGCACGGTTTTGACACCGAAACCGAATTTGGTACTTTACACATTTCATCCAATGAAGAAAAAGGGTTTCGCCCATACCAGCTGATGGTCGCGTCGATTGCCGCTTGCGGTGGTGGCGTTATGCGAAAGATTCTTGATAAAATGCGTCTGCCTGCAGATGATATCGCCGTGGAAGTGAAAGAAGTCGTACGTTCACAAGATGATGCAAGTCGTCTATTGAAGATTCATCTTCATTTCACAATCACCGGATCAACTATTACCGAAGAAAAAATGCCACGGATCATGGAGCTTACAGAGAAGAATTGCTCCATGTTACAATCTGTAAATGGTTGTATTGAAGTAGTGAAAACATACAAGATTGCCACTAAGTAAGTGCCAATGAAACGACAAGAGAGTTCTCTCTTTTGTCGGTTTTGATGGTTAAAGGACCTTATTTTCCCATTAATAATCCTGTATAATGAATAGAGTATTTAAAAGGAGGTCTACCTATATGAAGAATAAATTAGTTGGGTTGCTAGCAGTTTTATTAGTTTTTGCAGCAACACCATTTCATGCGCAGGCTGCCACACAGTTCTCTGACGTAGATAAGCATTGGGCGAAAACAGAAATTATGTATCTAGCTGACCGTAATATTATAGGCGGTTTTCCAGATGGCACGTTTAAGCCAAATGATCCTATTACACGCGCTCAGGCATCTTCCATGCTCATTAAAGCATTGAAAATTCCTCTGGTGAAAAATCCTACTGTCCAGTTTAAGGACGTCTCGAAAAAGTCCGCATATTATCAGATCCTTGCAACGGTGAGTGAAAAAGGAATTATGAAGGGTGACAATGGTTTCATGCGTCCTGGTGAAGATACTTCACGCGCGCACATGGCCGCGATTATACGCCGTTCGTTTAAAATACCCACAGACAACCAAGCAACATTTGTTGACGTATCGCCAACGCATTGGTCATTCCCTGATATTAATGGAATTGCAAAAAAAGGAATTACGGGCGGTTCTGAAGGTAAATACATGCCTGCAGACTCGGTCACAAGATCCCAATTTGCTGCATTTTTAGTACGTGCTTTGGATGACTCGATGAAACTCAAAGACTACCATTCGTATGTTAGTGTTAAAGGAAAGACAGTTGAACAGAATGGCTTCTTATATACAATTGCCAAAGACAAGGAGTCTACGAAGCTATTTAAAGAAAACAAAAAGGCTGGAACACGTTCAGCCATTTTGGATAGTGCGACAATGCCGGATAACGGTATAAATCGCGAGCTCTTAATGTCCGGTTACCAGATGGTTCTATATAATGACGAAATCTTCATTCCCTATTGGAACCTAATCAATGCAAGTAGTAAAATGCCTGCTGGTTACAATGTAGTAAAATTAAACGTGAATGACTGGAGCTACACAATTGGTAGTATTCCACTTGACCAGAAGTTTCGTAACATGTTCATCTTGAATGACCGTATCTACTATACTCTTGAAAAGAACAAGGATCGTGTTTTTGATTCCAAGTTCGATCCTACTAAGCCAATGGATGATCCGTTGACATTGTATTCGGTCACTATGGACGGCAAAAACAAGAAAACGTTGTTGAACTTCGATGCTCGTGTGATATTCGATGAAGTAGAGGCTAATTCGAAAAGTAATCAAGTCAGCCAAAACAATAAATCAGTAGCATATGATTTATCTACAATGTATTATTTCAATAAAACAGGTGTTTATAAGTATAATTTGTTGGATAAGAAGACTAGTAAAGTTTCAAATGTACTAGCGAAAGACATGGAAGTTACGGCTACGCAGCTAGTTGTGACGGATCAGGCAGGCAAGAAACATCATTTGAAGAAATAAGTAAAAGCGGTACATCTCTATTTAGAGGTGTACCGCTTTAAGATTATAAAGATAGTAATCAGTAAAGTGGACATACCGAATTAAGCATGACGTTTTTTCTCTCGAATGAAAATGGGCTTAGCTATCATCCTTACTAGCACTTGGCCGATGAAAAACGGAATAGCCGTTAGAAGTATAACGATATCCCGACCAAATGGCTTGAACCATCCTCCGTCTTCGGTGATGAAGTTCATAGCTAACACGAGCGAAATTACAGCTGTAATGACATTGATTAACAATACGTAACGGATTTTCACTGTACTTGATAATATACCAATTATAATAATGAATACGATACAAGCCAATAGTAGATAAGTGGCTTCTTCGCGCTTTACATACTGACCATATTCATAAAAATGAAAGAAGAACGGTGCCGGTATCAAACTCGTAACAAACCATAGGATCTTTATGTGTCGCTTGTTCATAACATTATCTCCCTCTTAACCATACCAATAAATCCGCTTCATACCTTCACTATTAAAAGCCCGACATTCCTGCTGATATTACGAATGTAGTCCATAAAAACCCAAGTCCAATGGCTAAAATCGCAAGTGCTCTTAGTGAAATAAGTAAAGTAGTAAGTAATGTTTTTTCTTCAGGCCCTTTTATCTTTAATGTTTGAAGAATGAACGCAGTACCTGCGATTCCTACTGCAAAAGTAATTGCAACCCCTACCCAATACCAGGTTAACCCTCCACCCCAGTACGCCATTTTTTGAAATAAAATACTCATTAAAAATACACCCGAAGCGCATACAAACGCGAGCATCGTATACAATAGTTGTTTCTTTTCTCCCTGCATCACACGTATCCCCTTTCTATTCTATAGATAATCATACACGTTCTACGGTTTTTTTACCGGTACATATCCAACTTTCTCAACCAACTCTTGCCCTTGAGGTGACAGCATCCATTCTATAAATTTCTCTACATTCGGATTTTCCGTACCAGCCGTCACAACGTAAAATTCAGATGAAATTGGATACTCCTCATTGCGTATGGTCTCTTTGTTTGGTTCGACCCCATTGATTGCGAGCAATTTAATTTCATCATTCCCTACCATTTCTGTTGAGTAATAGCGGAACGTATAGCCAATGGCATTTTTATAGTTGCGATACTTCGATACTTCAGAAATTATCCCGCCCATTCCCTCAGGCACATTTTCTTCCGGAGCATCCATAATCGGAATATCCCCCATCAACCTTTCCAAAGTCGTTTGACTACCACTGTCTTCCGGTCGCTGGAATGCGCGAATCGGTTCGTTATTACCGCCCGCCTCTTTCCAATTCGTTATTTTACCTGCATAGATATCTTGAATCTGCTTTAACTCTAAACTAGTAACGGGATTCTTTTGATTAACGAAGAAAACAAATGCTTCCCGACCAACGGGTGTTAATTTCAACTCAAGTCCCTTTTGTTTAGCTGTTTTCAATTGTGCATCGGAAGGTCCAGCCGCGAGTATCATATCCACTTCTCCGCTAAACAAATTATCATAAGCAACTGGCGTAGTATTGACCATCACTTCGCTATCGTACGGATTATATTCCTTTTCCGGATAGACAGCATGAACGAATGCAGCATACAAGGGATATAATGCAGTTGCCCCATCGATACGCGGCAGATTGTCTTCCAACGTTAATGTAGCCGCTTCATCTAATGACACTAACTTTGATTCTCGACCCATAGAAAATGGCTCATAGTAAAATACATCTACTTCTGCATCCACAGTCGAGATACTTTCTTTATACAGATGCATGATGGGCCATACCGCAGCTCCCATCACGAATATACCTGCAATAATGCCGAACCACTTCTTCCGTTTTTTCGTATTGAAGTAATGGAATATCATCATGACAATCCAAATGTATAGAACAACCACACCAATCACGACTAACGGAATATAATGAATCAATCCCATAAACAGTAAATATAATAAACCTACGCCTGTGAAAAATAGAAAACCAATCAATAGTAGTACCGAAAATGCCATGGGTGCAATCATAACCATTCCCTCCTTTTATTTGCCACTCAACTCATCCAAACGATGCCACGCCTCATCCTCATCAAAGGAACTATACCAGCGATAATGTTCTTCATCCAAGATACGGAAATGTTGACTGATCAAGTTTTGCTGTAAACGGAAACGGCCTTTCGTTTCTAACTCGCGCCACCATACTTTCCCACCCATTGACTGGTCCATTCGGCGATCTATGCCATCATGGGCAATCGTTTCAAGCACTTCCAACGGGTCTCCGCCAACTACTGCCTGCAGTACATCACTTTCTCGAAACAATGCACAAACACCTATCACTGCAGTCCAACTGGCAGCTGCCCTACCCTTTTCAATTTGAATTAACGTCTTTTTTGAAAGTCCTAATACATCAGCCATCTTTTGTTGGGAGTATTCCCTCTCCAATCGGACTACTCGTAACTTTAACGAAATCAGTTCTATTAATTGTTGTTGATTCACGAGATCACCCCATAGTTACATTTAATATCTATTGGTGTAATATTACACCACACATACTAAAAACGCAAATGAATTTTCTAAACTATCTGTTAACCCGCTAACTATCGATTCTTTCGTAAAATTATGATAAGATTTATTGACTTTGTGATTTAGTATAAGAAACGAGGACTTCTATGAAACAGCGTGAACAATGGACATCCAAGATTGGTTTTATCTTAGCTGCTGCTGGCAGTGCTATCGGATTAGGTGCAATCTGGAAGTTTCCTTATATGGCCGGAACAAACGGTGGCAGCGTGTTTGTGCTGTTATTTATTATTTGTACATTATTGATCGGACTACCGATTTTATTGGCTGAGTTTGTCATTGGACGAAGAGGACAGGCAGATGCCGTGACTTCTTTGAAAAAACTTTCAACAGGACGGAGTTGGGGATGGGTTGGATGGATGGGACTTGCATCGTCTTTCATCATCTTATCGTTTTATAGTGTCGTGGGTGGATGGATTCTATCCTATTTAGCACGAGCGTTTACATTTAAACTAGGCGGAATAGATTATGGTGATTTATTCAATACTACGATTGCCAACCCGTGGGAAGTATTACTAGCGCAAGCTTTGTTTATGGCATTGACGATCTTCATCGTTCAAAGCGGAATTCGTGGTGGAATTGAGCGAGCAAGTCGCTGGATTATGCCGCTACTATTCTTGTCTTTCATTGTATTGGCGATTCGTTCGTTAACACTGGATGGCGCAATGGAAGGTGTTCGGTTCTTATTCGTGCCAGATTGGAGTTATCTCAACGGAAAAACATTCCTTGTTGCGTTAGGACAAGCATTCTTTTCCCTCAGTGTCGGTGTAACGGCTATGATGACGTATGCTTCCTACCTTTCAAAAGAGGAAAAGCTTGGACAGTCTGCATTTAATGTCTCAATGCTAAATATCGCGATTTCTATACTAGCAGGACTTGTGATTTTCCCAGCCGTATTCGCGTTAGGACACTCACCTGAGGCAGGCCCTGGTTTGATCTTCGTCATCCTACCGGCTATTTTCAATGAAATTCCGTTCGGTGGCGTATTCTTGATTATCTTCTTTTTCCTCATGCTGTTTGCGACATTGACTTCCGCCATTGCGATGCTCGAGATCGTAGTGTCTACAGGCATCAGTAAAAAGCATGACAGACGAAAACGTGCTTCCTGGGTATTCGGAGGACTGATCTTTTTAGTAGGAATCCCAAGCGCATTATCATTTGGTTTACTATCCGACGTGAGCATCTTCGGTAACTCCATTTTTGACTTCGCTGATTTGCTGACGAGCAGAATTGCGATGCCGCTTGGTGCGTTAGCTGTGTCTTTATTTGCTGGCTTTGTGCTGACGAAAGAGGATACGGCGGAAGAGTTAGGCATGAATCCCGCTCTTCACACGTTTTGGAAAGTGATCGTCCGCTACTTCGCCCCGATTGCGATTGTAGTCATATTCTTCACTTGGATTTTAGGCATGTAAAAAGCACGCTGGAGAAACTCTCCGGCGTGCTTTTAGTTTGTGTATACTTATGAAAAACAGTGGGCTATGAGCAGTTTTAAGGTGCCTATGAGCGGATATCCAGTGTCTATGAGCAGAGACGGTACTCAATAGAGCGGTCAACAGCTGTCATAGAGCACTTAAAGTTCCTGATAGAGCGCTCAGAGAGAATCAATGAGCCTGTGACGTCAGAAAAGTTCTAGTTTGGAACAAACGCATCCGCCCGGAATGCAGTGGAACGCTTCACTCACGCCAATCGTGTTTAGCAAGCTCAGATATGTTTCATAAGAGCTTCTACCACTAGCGTTAGTCCTGCTAAATCATCTTCAGAAAAACGATCCAGTTCAGGGCTGTCGATATCGAGCACACCGATTACTTCTCCATCTTTAATCATAGGCACGACAACTTCGGAACGAGATGCCGCGTCGCATGCAATATGGCCCGGGAATGCGTTGACGTCGGCTACAACAAGGCCTTCTTTCGTCTTCGCAACCGTTCCGCAAACTCCGCGGCCCAGTGGAATGCGGATACATGCAGGCAAGCCTTGGAATGGCCCTAGCACTAGTTCATCGCCATCCATCAAATAAAAACCTACCCAGTTAATCCGATCAAAGAACTGATTAAGTAACGCAGATGCATTGCTTAAATTTGCGTACATATTTGGCTCTCCAGACACTAATGCGTCTAATTGCGTGGAAAGCTGTTTATATTTCTCTTGCAGATTGTTGGAATAGTCAATAGGTGTGTACATATGATTCCCTGCTTTCTGTGTATAGATCTACCTTTTATCATACACAGAATTACGTTGTGGGAAAAGTAATCGAACTTTATTACATACTTCTTATCAATCTAGTTTCACCTTCAATACCTCTCCGGTTACGGCATCTATTTTAACTTCATACTTATGCCCTTCCATAGTGCGGATATCTACTTCATAGATTAATATACCATCATCAAACTCTAGCTCAGATTTCACCACTTGCCCCGGTACTCTTTGCAATGCAATTTCATTCGCCTGCTCCATGGAAATTCTACGGTATTGAGGATGTTGCCAGTGATTCATCCAATATTCATTTTGCTGATTCAATTGATGATCCCTCCCATTTCTTCTTCGCTATCAATCTATGCCAAAGAGTGGGAAAGTGTTTCTCTACTACGTATGTCGTTTACGATAGAAAAACGGATTATTTCCGAGGAAACAATCCGTTTTTGTCAGGCGGTTTGCGCTGAAGAGTTTCTTTGTTTGTAACGCATCCAAATAATAAGTGGGATGAGCAGTAACGAGATATATGTTCCTAGGAAGCTCAGCATGGAAAAGCCCGAGAACGCAACGATAATTCCCGAAACCAAGCCACCGACTGTACCCGCTAGTGCAACAAACACATCGATCGTTCCTTGGATCTTCGCACGCGTCAACACATCAGTTGAATCGATTACAATTGCTGTTCCACTAATTAACCCGAAGTTCCAACCAACTCCGAGTAATATGAGTGCCACAGACATCCAGAGTATCGATCCTCCTGCTACATAGGCTGAAAGAATACCCGCGGTTGCAAGTGTCACACCGGAAGCAATCACCATAGCCGGACGTCCAATCCGGTCTACTAATACGCCTGTGAAAATCGATGGTAAGTACATCCCTGCAATATGAAGTCCAATAACTATGCCAATACCCGATATTTCCGCGCCGTGATGCTGCATATGAAGCGGTGTCATAGTCATAATGGCAACCATGACGCCGTGAGACAGAACGAGAACAATGGCTCCTATCCAAATCCCCATTCTGTTCGCCGTATGCTGCTGAATAAATTGTCCTTCACTGGATTCTTCTTGATTCTTTTGATTGGCCAATTCAATTTCACGTGCTACTAGTAGCGGATCGGGATTTAAAAACAGTAGGAAGGTCAAACCGGACAATAAATACGCGACACCGGCTAGTAAGAATACACCTGTCAATGAAGGAATACCGATAAAATCCGCCACGTATCCCATAGGTAATACGAGATTCGGTCCTGCGACCGCTCCGATTGTGGTCGAAACCAATGCTACACTGACTGCTGTAGCACGTTGCTTTTTATTGGCAAGATCTGTTCCTGCATAGCGTGCCTGTAAGTTCGAAGAAGTCCCCGCCCCGTATATGAAAAGAAAAATAAATAAAATAGCCAAGCTTCCAGACATGGTGGCCAGAATAACACCAAATGCTCCAATTCCACCTGTAATAAAGCCAGCTCCCAAGCCAAATCTCCGGCCGTACCGCTGTGATAGTCTGCCCACTAGATAGGCTGAAAGAGCTGATCCGAATGTGGAAAGTGCAATCGGCATACCCGCCAGACTTTCGTTACCAGTCATCTCCTGTATGATTAAAGATCCCACTGTGATTCCTGCAGCGAGTCCTGCACCACTAAATATTTGGGATATGATCACGACAAGTAAAGATCGCTTGTAGAGTTGCTTCTGCGCTTCTTCAGAATTTACATAGTACGAATAGTCTTGTCGTCTTGACATAAAATTTCCCAGCTCCTTCTTTACGTCTATGCCATTTTGCTATGTATAAAGATAAATCTTTTTATGCTTTACTCATCTTATCACACCTAGACAAGTAGACGGCGAGAATTTATCTGAATATAAAAACAAGCAAGTCCAGGTGTAATGGACTTGCTTGTTTTGTTCTACTATTGCTTAAGATTAAATAAACGGTGCAATAAAAGTAGGATGATCAGAGAATTGTGCTATACGCTTTTCCCCTTCATGTACCCACTTTTCATCGTATACAATTGGACCGTCTTTGTCTTCAGGTGTTTGGAACTGATCGAGACCGACAGCTGCTAGAACCGGGCTATCATCGTCGTCTAATCCAATATTGACTACATGATTGATGATAAATGGCACGTCGAATTCGATCATGGCACTATCTTCATCGAGTTCACCGTCGATCACATGGAAAGGTATTCGCAAGTAGATGGTATCACTGCCGTCCTGATTCAGGATGGAGTCGAAGTTTCCTCTGTCGAAGTCCCAATTTCCACCCATTTGAATGTCATGTTCTGCGAGAATTTTAGTTGCATCTCCAAATAGTGATTTCTTTCCTGGTAGATTTGTTTTTAGTTCGATCATGGCTTGTCCTCTTTTCTATGTCAGTTTTTCTTGTTGTTTGTCTAGTTGATAGTAGTTTTAAGAATACCCTAGTTAGCTGTTTGGCAAACTTCTAAAGGTAGTTGATCTTTAAAAGAAATAGAGGGATGGAGTCGTCGTTTTTACACAAAAGAAAAGACTACCAAATACATAGGCAGTCTACTTTCTTTTATTTCATTAATTCCTGATACCGTCGCAAGCATTCTTCATACGCTTCTTGTACGGTTTCGGCTTGGATGACGTCTTCACCGGTTGTAGCAAAACGGGCCACGGAATGTTCGTATTGTGGGTCGTAGTAGTGGATCAGTAGTTGCTCCACGGCTTGTGCAAAGCGTCCGTTTTCTAAATCTTCTTGGATCTGTGCGGTGATTGGTTGGTGGATCCGTTTTCGAATTCGAGCAAATGCTTCTAAGAATAGTTCCGGTTGTTTTTCGGGTTCGTATTCGGAGAGGATTTCTTCTACACGTACTTTGACCGGTAGTTGAATGATCCATTGAGGACTCTGCTCTTTTTTCTTAAACAGTAGTTCAGGCATATGCACTTGGCCTATGCGTTTGCTTTCGCCTTCGATGAAGATGAATGGTTCATTCGCATACTTTACTAGTTTATCTGCAATTAGTAATTCGAATTTCTTCTGATTGTTCGGTTGCACACCGATCTGTCCGAATATCGAACCGCGATGACCTGCCATTCCTTCTAAATCGATGACCGGACAACCGTCTTCCATCAGCTTGTGAAGAATCTTCGTCTTGCCGCTGCCAGTATAGCCGTTAAGTACAAGTAATTTAGGTGTGATAGGTTCTTGCAGTCGCGCAATAACCCACTGACGATACGTATGTATTCCGCCACTGATCCGACTTGAGCGGATTCCCATTAATTCAAGCACGGTCATTGCCGTTTTGCTTCGCATGCCGCCACGCCAGCAAAATACGGTAATCTGTGCATCAATCTTCCTGAATTCGTCAATGAAGTCAGGCAACTTCTTGGAGAAAATAGCTAGTCCATGATCCATTGCTGCTTCTTTGCCTACTTGTTTATAAAGCGTTCCTACTTCTGCACGTTCTTCATTTGTAAAGATTGGAATGTTGATACTACCTGGAATAGTAGCTTCTTCATACTCTTTAGGCGTACGCACATCGACTAAAGTTTGTGAATGATTTTTTTGCAAGTCGAGTGCTTCCGCCAATGTAATGTCTCGTACCATGTGATTCCCCATCTCCTTGATTTACTGCACGATAATTCGACCGCTATGTTCATCGGTCACTTCCCCAATAATATGCGCATCGACTCCAGCTTCGCGTAATTGTGCATGCAGACGATCTGCTTCATCTCCTGCAACTGCTACAAGCAATCCACCAGAAGTTACCGCGTCACATAAAATCCATCTACCGACTTGATCCAATGATTCGGGGTATTCAACGATGTCCTCTATATGAGCAAAGTTGTTTTTCGTACCGCCTGGGACTGAGCCCGCTTCTGCCAGTTCTCTTGTACGCGGCAAAACAGGTACTTTCTCGTTATCAATACGTAAACAAACGCCACTACCTGTTGCCATTTCAGAAGCATGTCCAAGTAAACCGAAGCCTGTTACGTCTGTCGCAGCATGAATACTATATTCATCCATCACTTCTGACGCTGTTTTATTGAGTGTCGTCATCACTTTTGTCACGTGAATTTCCTCTTCTTCAGACAATAATCCGTTTTTCAAGGAAGTGGTCATGATTCCTACACCAATTGGTTTTGTTAGAATCAAACGATCTCCAGGCTTAGCACCAGCGTTTGTACGGATCTTGTCGGGATGCACCGTTCCAGTTACTTGCATACCGAATTTTGGTTCCTGATCATCAATTGAATGTCCGCCAACTAGTACTGCACCAGCTTCTTTCAATTTGTCTGCGGCTCCACGCAAGATTTCCGTTAGAATATTGCGATCGAGTGTATGAATGGGAAAGGCTACGATATTCAATGCTGTGATAGGTGTTCCACCCATTGCGTAGACGTCACTGATTGCATTCGCCGCTGCCACTTGTCCAAAATCATACGGATCATTGACAATTGGCGTGAAGAAATCAAGTGTCTGCACAATAGCAGTCGTGTCATTTATTTTATAAACACCGGCGTCGTCGCTCGTATCCAGTCCGACTAGTAAGTTGGGATCCGTTAGGCCAGGGGGCAATGTGCGTAGAACTTCAGCCAAATCAGCAGGCCCTATTTTACACCCACACCCTCCTTTTGAAGATAATGAAGTAAGTTTTATAGAAGAGTTTCGCATTACAGGTATCAACCTTTCAATTTGTAGTCCCTTAATTTTACCATAGAGTTTGTATTCTAGAGTTGTTGAACACTTGAAATTCCTATTGACACACAAAGAGGCTGAGCGTAAATCGCACAGCCTCACTTAATTCATTTTATTACTTTACATAAAGTACTTGCCATTCATTATCATGTTTCTCTATACGCGTTCCTGTCCAACCAGTCAATAACAATTGCTGTTGTCGTTCGATATCCTGCATAGGAACTGCTTGCTGTTCGGACGTAGCTTCTTTGAAAGGCTTCTGCAAATCTCTGAATAAAATATAGCGTAGTTTATTGCCGTACTTAACTTGTAGTGCTTTGATTTGTAAATCAAGTGCAAATTTATCCTTTAAGCTCGGTATATTAAATGGTGCAACGGTTGTACAAATATAGCGATAATGCTCACTCTCGATGTGCTCCAATAGCCATTTGCCGAGAATCGTCTGTAATCCATGACCTCTAAAGGCTGGATCCACACAGGTGATTTCTGAGTACAGTACACTTGTCATTTCGTTTTGCGCTACACCTACGTCGATTCCTAAATGCTCGTCATCTTCACCAGGATCCAGCATAGCTCGGAACGCAATGAGGCGATCATCGACGTAGGCACCTGCCATCATGCCGTTACCGTGTAAAATATATAAAAATTCTTCTTCCGTTAGTGGTTGTAAGAATTCGGGTTGCTCGAGTACTGCCATGACCTGTTCTTGCAAAGCCAAAACTTCAGGTAGTTGATCTTCTGTAAGCAGTGAAAGTGAAGATTGTAACGTCATAGGGCCACCTTTTCTTTACGTACCGTCAATTCCTCTAGAGTTTGCTCGTCTACGTCAATTCCTAGCCCGGATTTTTCATTGAGTTCAATAAACGGTACGTCATAGCGGAGATTGCCGACATCTTTGCTGAATTTCAATGGTCCAGTCAATTCTACGCTTGTCATCGCTTTTTGTGAGAAAGCTACATGGAAACCTGCTGCAGAGCCAATGGATGACTCTACCATTGAGCCAACCTGACATTCGATTCCAGCCATTTCCGCCATATGTGCAAGTTTCATAGCGGGATACATGCCTCCGCATTTCATGAGCTTGATATTCACTTTATCGGCTGCACGTTTTGCGATAATCTCACGCATATCACGCATACCGCGTAGTCCTTCATCTACCATTAGAGGCGTTGCAGTTTTCGATTTGATTTCTACCATCGCATCGATATCATCCGCTTTCACAGGTTGCTCGAGCCAGTCTAGTTCACAACTTTCCAATTGCTTCATCGCCTGTAATGTCGTCGCACTGTTGCTCCATCCTTGATTGACGTCAACACGAATTGCAATATCCTTACCTACACGCTCACGTACTGCTTGAATACGCTTGACGTCTTCCGTTGCGTTGGTACCTACCTTCATCTTCAATGAGCCATAGCCCGCTTCTACACGTTCTGCGGCTTCTTGTGCCATATGTTCAGGAGACGCGATACTTAACACATGCGTAATCGGAAACTTCTCATGATAGCGTCCACCGAGAAGATTATAGGCTGGGATACTATATGCTTTTCCTACTACATCAAAACAAGCTATGTCCAGTGCAGCTTTTGCAGTAGGTACACCGTAGATTGCTTGATCCATTATTTCATGAATTCTACCAAAGCAGCTCGGATCTTCTCCAAGTAAAATAGGGGCGAGCGTGTGTTGGAGTACAGCAAATGTACCTTCCCAACTTTCTCCTGTTACATGGTCGTCCGCCACTGCTTCACCGTAGCCGACATGTCCGGTATCTGTCGTCATTTTCACGATAATAGATGGCATGTCATCGTAAGACGCGTAGCTAATCACAAATGGTTCGTGGAGAGGCAATCTAATCGCGAATATTTCAATTTCAGTTATTTTCATTATGTATTCTTCCTTTCCTATTTGCATTCTTTCATTCGTATTGTATGATTGTCGTTAAATAGTCGTTAATGAAAGAGGAGGTATCTATATGAAGGTTACCATTGCATTGATTGGGTCACAAGAGTTTTGCCAACAAGCGGAAACTATTGTGTTGCCTCAAAACATCCGCATCGATTGTTATCAATACCGTAATCCTTCAGAAGCACCGAGTTTGCTCGACACGATGAAGCCTTGTCATGCGATTCTGTTTTCTGGATCCTTGCCATATGAGGCATCTGAGCATGTTCTTAAGACCATCTCCGTTCCTGTACTTTATCTTCAACAAAATGAACATACT
Organism: Sporosarcina sp. P26b; assembly: GCF_002743245.1. Lineage (NCBI taxonomy): Bacteria > Bacillati > Bacillota > Bacilli > Caryophanales > Caryophanaceae > Sporosarcina > Sporosarcina sp. P26b. The sequence goes on along the minus strand of NZ_PDYW01000008.1, from coordinate 86,335 downwards.
ATCGCTGTTACATTATTATACCTTGCTTCAGAAAAGAATTTAGCAATTTACGATATTTCTATCGATATAAAAGATCGTTCCCATATCGAACATATTTTGCGTGACCTCGACACTTTATCGCCCAGTAAGAAACCCGCTATACATGAATTGCAGAGGAACAGTGATTTACAAGCGATTGTAAACTTTCACGTGGAACACTTCAGAAGCGGGCAATCTAAAATGGCAGTGACCAGTGTGCATGCCGTCTATGACCAACTAAAAGCAGCAGGGATTCCCGCTTTTCGTATGCTCGATCCCGTCAGTAATACTTTACGTGCACTTGAACAAGCTGCACACCAAGCAAGTCTTGAAAGAAGTAAAGCAACTAAAATCGCAGTCGGATTATTGAAAGTACATAATAAGAAGAAATTTTCTCATGAAACAGTAGTGAAACTAGCTAATTACTTACAGGCAAAGTGGTCGGAAAGTGAAGGTTTCTACTACTTCTATACTTCGCTAGGTACTGTGGAGTTCGTGTTGGCACTGGAATCATTCGTTCTCTTTATCAACTCTATACCCGAAGCTTCTTTATCTTTTGGATTGGGTCAAACTATTGTAGAAGCTAGCGACAATGCATGGAGTGCGCTGCAACTCGGTTCAAATGAAGGTATTTTCATGCTAGATGAACATAAACAGCTTCACGGGCCGTTGCCTTCTACAAACATCTCCATCGCCATGAAGCTCGAAGAACCAAAGTTACTAGCAATTAGCAAGAAGACTACTCTCAGTCCTGCAGTCATTTCCAAGATCATTCAGTTCAATCAATTCAGACAATCCACTTCTTTTACTGCACATGATCTCGCCGGGTATTTAGCCGTTTCAAGAAGAACCGCAGAACGGACGATCAAGAAACTGATGGATCATCAATTCATACAGGCAGTTGGTGAAGAAATGACATATTCGCAAGGCCGCCCCCGTGCTCTATATGAAATGAAACTCCCCCACCCCTAACGAAAGAAAAGCCGTAGAAATAATCTCGGCTTTTCTTTTTTATATTATTCCAACTGCACTTCTGGCTCTAACCGTGCCTCTTGCTCATCCATCTCTACGATTTCTTCCGATGTCATTTTTACAATGCTGAAGCCGGTTAATGCATACACAATCGACAACAACGGAACCGCGAAATTCAAAATAGCATACGGACCATATTCTACAACACTGACACCAAGTGTACCGAATATAAACACACCACATGTATTCCACGGAATGAATACGGAAGTCAGAGTTCCACCGTCCTCAAGCGCACGCGACAGGTTCTTGGAGCTTAATCCCATGTCTTTATAGGTTTTACTAAACATTCTAGAAGGCACTACAATCGAAACGTATTGCTCTGAACACGTAGCGTTGGTTAGAACACACGCACCGATCGTCGAAATAATCAATGATGACGTAGATTTCACGACTTTCAACAATTGTTTCATGATTGCACGTAGCATTCCGGAATACTCAAGGATTCCACCAAACGTCATCGCCACAATCGTCATGGAAACGGTATACATCATACTATCGAGTCCACCGCCATTGAATAAATTATCAACTAATTTATTACCTGTTTCAATAGCAAATCCGCTCTGTAAAGCATGAAGAGCGTCTGCAAACGTCCCGCCCTGAATAGTGATGTGCGAAATGAATCCTAACACAATACCGATAATTAATGCAGGAACCGCAGGAATCTTTAACGCGACCATTACAATGACTGCTAACGGAACGAGCAATAGCCAGGGTGAAATAATAAAGCTTTCTTGCATGACTTGCGATGTTTTCGCAATCGATGATAATTCTGCTTCACCCGATCCAAACTTTCTTCCCAAGAAGGTAAACACAGCCAATGCGATGAGTAAACCAGGAATCGTCGTATACAACATATGCTTAATATGATCGAATAAATCTGTCCCTGTCAGCCCTGCTGCAAGGTTCGTCGTATCCGAAAGAGGTGACATTTTATCACCAAAATACGCACCTGAAATAACAGCACCCGCGACCATGCCTGCTGGAATTCCCATACTTAACCCGATGCCCATACCTGCCACACCGATCGTTGCCATCGTGGACCACGAACTACCGATTGCCAACGAAACAAGCGCACAAATTAACGCAATGGCAACTAGGAACCAAGATGGTGTAATGATCTTCAATCCGTAGAAAATCATTGTAGCGACGATGCCGCCACCCATCCACGAACCAATCACTAATCCAACGAGCATAATGATAATGACGGCAGGAAGTGCTAAACGAATGCCTTTGTACATCATTTCTTCAATCTCTTTCCAGGAATAACCGTAACGCCAAGCGACGAGTGCCGCAATAGAAGTACCTACTATTAACGGCATATGTGGTCCTTGCTCTAGCTTTACCACGGTGATCAGCATCACTACAATCATCAATACTAGTGGCAGTACAGCCCACCAAAAACCTATCTCTCTTTTTTCTCTTTTCGCTTCCATAATTCACCCCACCCATCTTCTGATAATTCCGAAATGTCGTTATATAGTCGTTTAATCTATAGTAAGCGTTTTCTGAATTACTTGTCAATGCAAAATTTGTAAGCGTTTTCCGAAGTCACGAACTCTTCATATAGAATACGTTTATAGTACTTTGATAACGGGAATACTATAAAGTACTTTCACGAATGGGAGGCGCGCTGCCATTGACAGCTAATGTCCAAAAAACAGAAATGATAAAATGTATTACGGAATACGATACGTTACGCAGAGTCATTTTGTGCCCGCCAGAGTTTATGGCAATTGACGAAGTGATTAACGAAGTACAGAAAAAGTATGAAGACGAAAATATTGATAAAGCCCGTGCGATGAAACAACATGCGGAATTCGAGAAATTACTAAAAGAAAATGGAGTGGAAGTCATCACACTTCCTACTTCTGAAAAATATCCGGAACAAGTCTTCACGCGGGATATCGGTTTCACAATCGGTAATGAAGTATTCATAGCCGATTTGGCCGCAAATATTCGAAAAGGTGAAGAGATCACGCTAAAAGAATGGCTGATCGCACAAGACATCCCCTATCAGTCCGCGACGGATCGAATGGAAGGCGGCGACATCATTGTCGACCGCGATACGATCTACATCGGCATCAGTAGCCGCACATCCGAGGAAGCAGTCAGCAAACTAGAAGAAAAACTGCCCGATCATTACATCAAGCGAATTCCATTTGACGGGCGCTACTTGCACTTGGACTGTGTATTCAATCTCCTGTCTTCAGGAAAGGCTCTCTACTTCCCCGCAGCATTTGATCAAGACACGATCGATCAATTAGCCGCGTCGTACGAACTAATTGAAGTCGCTGAAGATGAACAATTCTCGCTTGGTACGAACGTACTTTCAATAGGCAATAATAAAGTATTCAGTTTGCCTCAAAACAAAAAAGTGAATAAAGATTTACGCGCACATGGTTTCGAAGTCATTGAAGTCGACTTCTCTGAAATCATTAAATCAGGCGGTTCGTTCAGATGTTGTTCCATGCCGGTAGAACGCGGATAAAGTGAAAGACTGAAGCCCATCCCACATAATGTTCGTGGTGATTAGGCTTCAGTCTTTTTCATTCCAGTAGGTCTATATAGTAATTTTGGTCATCGTCTAACTCAGGTATATCGATCTCAATTGATTCTGGAATCAACAAATGAACCGTCATAACACCCGATACAGTACCAGAGGAATATCCAGAGGTCTTTTCGCCAGTAAACTGATTCAAGATGTTTGAGTCATGATAAAACGTATATTCCAAATGGTTTTTAGGTTGTTTCGGAATAGACATGGACTTGCTATCCCAGACAGGTAGATTGATTTTGAGTTGATCGGATAAATCGTAATACATATTCTCTTCATCATTGAACGTGGCTATCAATTCGGGAGAATAGACTGTTTCTTCTATTATCCGACTAGTACTCGGTGTACGCTTGATCAGAACATACGCACCGGAGAAAGAAGGAATAGAAAATTCCCCCTTCACTTCATGCGACCGTTTTGCTAATACTAGGTGATCAGGAATTGGTAACTCTTCTACAATCGCACTATATAGATCAAATCCCACTTCGTTTTCCATTGCTTCAGGAAGATTAACACCCTTTACTTTTCGTTCCATCGTTTCCGCTACGCCAAGTCCAATTATCAGCAACACTAGGTATCCAATAATAAACTTCCAATGAAAGGATCTTTTTATCCGTACGCGTCCCATATTCCTTGTTACCAGTATAATCGTCAATATTCCTAGAAGAAGGACTATAGGTACTAGTATAGTAAGAAGCATCAAGGGTTCCTCACCTCCAAGCGGTTTGTGACGAAGAAGCTAATAGCAAACAGAACAGCAACGGTCCCTACTATCTTCACTGTGAATAATAGAATCGATGTTTCCCCATAGAAGAAATACAGCAATCCATTGTTCTCATTGCCTGCTATACCAAATGTGCTTTGCGTGAATGCATACCACATCACTCCAAACAGCGCGACAAACATTTTGCTCCATTGGATAAGTGATCCGAGCGTATACCCAACCAGCATAAGCAATAGCGTATAAGCCGTCATAGCAAAAATACGTGAAAAGAAATCCAGTGGTGAAGATAGTAATCCCGACGTTTCAATAATCATATTATCTTGGAACATCGCCACAATCTTCATCACCGACCCTAGTAAAACGGTCGTCACACCGCCGAGTAACGCGGCAGTACAGAAGAAGTAGAAATTAGCTAGTTGAAACGTCAAACGATTGGTCACAAACGAAAAGGATTCATTTCGCTGCGCCGCAGACGTCAACAGGAAACCGACTATGAATGCCCAGAATAGTGTGAGTCCTACTTGGCTGTCGTTCGATATGGAAGTGAAGTTGAAGGAAATCGGCTCTCCCCAATCGTTCGTGTAGGTTGATGTAAATGCACCGCTGATAAATACAGTAGCTAAAATCTGCAATATAATCAGCATCGTAAAAATTGTGCCATTGGCATTCAGTTTGAATAAAAACTGTCGTGTGGCAAGTTCATTCATACTCCATTGCGTCGAATACATCATCTACACCTCCTCTCGTCTGACCTGTCATAGCAAGATACGCTTCACTTGCCGAAACGGCCGACACACGGATTCCAGCCTGCTTTAATTCCGTTAGTTCTGCTTTCGTATGTTCATTGTCAACTATCCATTCTGTTAACGGACCTGTTGAAGTTCGATGGATTACGGCATATTGATTCGCATACTGCTTCAATACGTTTTCTTTCCCTTGGAACTTGATGAACTTCTCTTGTAGTTCGGTTATGGAACTATGAAATGCAATGCCTTTTCCTTCGATCAATAAAATGTCTTCCAGCAAGTCTTCCATCTCTTCCATATGATGACTCGATAACAAAATGGTTCTTGGGTGCGCCAAATAATCTTTTAATAATGCTCGGTAGAAATCACTGCGGGCTCCGGCATCCATTCCTGTAATCGGTTCATCAAACATCGTCAATGGACAACGTGCTGCGATCCCGACGATTGCATTGAATGTGCTACGTTTTCCTTTAGACAGTACGCGATGGTTCAATGTTAACGGCAGCCTGAAATATTTAAGTAGACGCTCAGCGAGTTCGCCGTCCCAGTTTTCGTAGAAGCGATTAAACTCCAAAAGTAAGTCTTCTAGCGTCATCGCGTCGGGAAAGCCCATCATGTCGTCAACAAATATCATGTTTGCAGAAACGGAAAGGCTATTAAAGGGACGCTCGCCAAACACACGTAATTCCCCACCCGACTCTTTGATGAAGCCTGCAATCATCTTCATGAGTGTTGTCTTCCCTACACCGTTGCGCCCTATTAGGCCTGTAATGGTATTTTCGCGAATCTCCAAATTCAATTGATCCAATATCGTAGTAGAACGATACCGTTTTGTTACGTTTTCCAGAGTAATGACCGGCATCACGATCTCTCCTTTCGCTCTGCTTGAATTAATTCGATAAGTTGTTCATCTTGCAAACCGAGTAACGCAGCTTCATTCAGCAGCTCTTGTACTAACCGCCGCAATGTTCCGTCTTTTCGTTTCGTTAGCAGTTTATTGCGTGCATCTGCGGAGACAAATGTACCGAGTCCCCGTTTTTTATAAATAAGTTCCGCATCCAGCAAAATTGTCAACCCCTTCCCCGCAGTCGCAGGATTAATGTTGAATAGCTCTGCCAACTGATACTGCGAGTACACTTTATCGTCCGCTTGTAACGTACCATCAATAATTTCCGTCTCTAACCATTCTGCAATTTGTATATAAATCGGCTTTTCTCCATCCATGTTGATCAAGAGCTTCACCACCTTTAGGTTACCCAGTACATTACTGTTATAATGTACTATACTCGTTTTTATAGTCGTTTGCAAATGAATATAAAAAAATGCAAGGCTCAAGACCTTGCATCCCAAAGTACAAAAATATTGGCAAACAGCAATATCAATGCATAAAAGCTTCATTTTCTGCACATGCTAGCTATTTATACTGTATGTAAGGAGAGGATGAAATGAATACAGTAAAAGATTTTCCTATTCAGCAAAATAGATTATTGAATGCAGGCTTTCTATTAGTTTGCTTATGTTTATTAGACGCCGTTTTCACTGATTATGGTCTGCGACTTGGTTATATAGAGGAAGCCAATCTGCTAGTAGCGTTTATGTATGATCAAAGTATTGCTTTATTTTATATAGTGAAATTGGGCTTACCTTTACTTCTTTTATATATTGTGGCGATTCGTGCATCAGGTATAATTGTACGGATTTCGCTAACAACTGCATTGTTTCTTTATATTACGGTGCTATTCGTTCATATATTCTGGCTGATCGTGGTCGCAATCTAACAGGTGGATAATCACCCCTTCTATACATCGTATTTGTTGTATACTACTTGTATCAATACGCGGAAAGAAGGGGTTATGATTGAACAATGCACGAACATTGCAAGCGCTATCAATCGGGATGCCACGGTCATTAAAAACGGTGGATGGAAAAGACTTTGTGAGCGCCATTTGTAAACAGGCTACGGATGAAGCATTTCTTTCAGTGGACGGTTTCAAAGGAGACGGGATTGCGGATACGAAGCATCATGGTGGGCCTGACCGTGCAGTCTGTATGTATTCAGAAGAACACTACGCTCTTTGGGAGAAACAGTTTTCTTGTACATTGTCCCCTTCTACATTTGGAGAAAATCTCACAGTAGGTGGAATGCTTGAGGATAAAGTATGTATAGGGGATATCTATCAAGTGGGAGATGCGGTCATCCAAGTGACACAAGGTCGGGTTCCTTGTAGCACAATCAGTCAGCGGACAGGTTTGCCTGGTCTGATGAAAGAGATGATTAAAACTGGACTTACAGGCTATTTATGTCGTGTCGTTGAAGAAGGAATGGTTCATTCAAATTCTACAATTACGTTGTTGCAACGCGATCCAAACAACGTGTCAATTCTTTACGCTAACGAAGTATACTTTCAACGTCCAAAAGATCAGGACGGGTTAAAACGAATTTTAGCTGTCGATGCGCTAGCTGACGAGTGGAAAGACATGCTAATGAAACGTTTGGAAAAATTACAGACTACTTAAAAAGAACGGACCACACGAATTGTGGTTCGTTCTTTTTCTATTATATAAGTTGTTTCACTAATTCACGATTTCGTTCCTTGAACAGTTCGTTATGAGAAGAGACCATTCCGTTCTGATTCGCTTCAGGGTCAATATACTTCTTGGCGCAGTTCACGGCATTGGCAGCATCTTGGAATGCTCCCGCGATTAAGTGCAACTTGCCGTCATGGCTTAGCACATCACCAGCCGCATACATCCCTTCTATGGATGTAGCGCTCGTGCAAGTACCTGCAATTTGGTCGTGCTCTGTTAGCTCCACACCTAGCTGCTGATCGCCAATCAATGAGGTATCCCGCTCGTAGCCGTGATTGATGATCACTTCATCCACTGCTATCGTTACGACTGTCCCATCGTCAGTATGTTGCAGTTCAACTTTCTCGATCGCACTATGATCTTCAGACGCAATGAACCGAGTAATATTCGTATTGAAGTGGCAGACAACACCACTCTCCAAAAGTTGTCGCACTTGCGCTTCATGGCCATTCAAATTGTCTTTCCGATAGGTTAAATATACTTCTTTAGCTATCGGTTGTAATTCATTTGCCCAATCGATTGCTGCGTTACCACCACCCGATATGAGAACAGTCTTGTCTTTGAAACGTCCTAGAGACTTTACCGTATAGTTCAAATTCGATACTTCAAAGCGTTCCGCCCCTTCTACTTCGATCTTCTGGGGATTTAATATACCTGTTCCTGTCGCTACTATTACTGTCTTACTGTAGTGAATCGTACCGGAAGAACCATGCAAAGCAAAGTAATTTTCTTTTGTCTTTTCAATTTTAATAATTTTTTCATTGAGTACTACTTCAGGATCAAATGTTAATCCTTGAGCTACAAGACGCTCGATTACCTGTGCACCTGGAGCAGGAGTAATACCCCCGATGTCCCAAATCATTTTTTCTGGATAGACATGGACTTTCCCACCGAGTTGCGGCTGGTATTCAATGACTTTCGTCTTCATTTCGCGCAATCCACTGTAAAAAGTAGCATATAATCCTGCAGGTCCACCGCCGATAACCGTAACATCCAGTAGCTGATCTTGTTTCATTTCATCTTCTCCTTTTAAAAAGTAATTGACAACGCTCGCATTTCAATTTATAGTTTTGATTATACTGATATTGATAATCATTATCAATGATTATTTAGTAGGAAAGGTAGGAGCCCATAAAATGGTTCGCTTGTACACAGAAAATCTGCAAGTTTCATATGATGACCGCCTCATCGTCAAAGGGCTGTCGGTAAAAATACCTGACCAGAAAGTAACTGCAATTATTGGAGCAAATGGATGTGGCAAGTCCACTTTCTTAAAAGCCGTTACTCGCTTAATTCCACATCAAGCTGGAGAGGTCGTGCTGGATGGTGGAAGTATCGTCAAACAAAAGACGAAACAACTTGCACAAAAGATGGCGATTCTTCCTCAAACACAAGAAGCCGCCAGCGGATTGACTGTTGGTGAGTTAGTGTCCTATGGTAGATTTCCTTATCAAAACGCGATGGGACGTCTAACTCCCCATGACATGGATGTCATCAACTGGGCACTTGAAGTTACCAATACGACTGATTTTAAACATCGTCAAGTCGACGCGTTATCCGGAGGTCAACGTCAGCGTGTGTGGATTGCGATGGCTCTTGCCCAAGAGACAGACATCATATTCCTCGATGAGCCCACTACCTATTTGGATATGGCACATCAGTTAGAAGTACTTGAGCTGTTGCAAAGGCTCAATGAAGAACAGCAACGCACCATCGTCATGGTTTTACATGACTTGAATCAGGCAGCACGTTTCGCTGATTTCATCATTGCGATGAAAGACGGAGAAATTATTCGTGCCGGCATGTGCGAAGACGTAATTTGCCCCGACATACTGCGAGAAGTATTTCGCATCGACGCTGAAATCGGAACGGATCCACGAACGGGTAAACCGTTATGCATCACATATGATCTACTCAAAGGAGACGAATAACTGTTGAAGAAATTTCTATTACCTGCCCTTTTGCTAATCGTACTTGCGTTAGCAGCTTGCGGCAATAAACAAGATGAGCCCGCGAAAGAAGATACACCTGCAAAAGAAGAAGAAACAAACGGCACCATTACGTATGAATCTGAAGATGGTCCAGTAGAAGTACCGGCTGACCCTCAACGTGTCGTCGTATTATCAAGTTTTGCTGGTACTGTGCATGAATTGGGCGTTAATTTAGTAGGAGCAGAATCTTGGTCAAAAGATAATCCTAGTTTTGATTCATTCCTGAAAGATGTAGAAGAAGTTTCGGATGAGAATATCGAAAAAGTTATCGAACTAGAGCCAGATCTAATTATCGGACTTTCCACTATCAAGAACATTGATAAATTCAAAGAAATCGCGCCTACTGTTACGTATACATATGGCAAAGTAGACTACTTAACACAGCAAATCGAGATCGGTAAATTATTGAATAAAGAAAAAGAAGCAACAGAATGGGTAGATGCATTTAAAGCACGTGCACAGCAAGCTGGAGAAGACATTAAAGCGAAGATCGGAGAAGACACGACGGTTTCCGTTATCGAAGAGTTCGACAAACAAATTTATGTCTTCGGCGATAACTGGGGTAGAGGGACAGAAATTCTCTATCAGGAAATGAAATTGGCTATGCCTGAAAAAGTAAAAGAAATGACGGAGAAAGACGGATATTATGCGCTATCTGCAGAAGTTTTGCCTGAATTTGCTGGAGATTATATTATCTTGAGTAAAAGTGATACAGGAGATAATTCATTCTTGGAAACAGAAACATACAAGAGTATTCCCGCTGTCAAAAACAATCAAGTCTATCAGGTAAACACAGCAGAATTCTCATTCAACGACGCCTATACACTTGATAATCAGCTTGATTTCTTTATCGAAAGCTTTTTAGGAACTAAGTAATTAAACGAGATGGGGCTCTTCTTCACTGAAGAACCCCTTTTTTTATGACAAGAAAGGAGCGGATGAATAGGATGGAAAAACCGGTTAGAAAAGCTATTCCGTTTAGTCTCAAACTTTTTGCCAGTGCAATACTATTACTAATCAGTTTCTTATTTGCCATGAAGCTTGGTGCCGCTCACACTTCATGGCAAGACGTCTTGCTTTCATTCACAACAAGTCAAGAGAGTAACATTCTGATACTGAAAGAAATTCGTTTCCCACGTGAAGTAGCTGCCGTGTTTGTAGGTGCTGCTTTGGCCGTTTCCGGAGCTATCATGCAAGGCATGACACGAAACCCATTGGCTGATCCTGGATTGCTCGGACTAACGGCTGGAGCGAATGCAGCACTTGCGATTGCACTTGCATTCATTCCAACGATTAATTACTTCGGCATCATGACGGCTTGCTTCATAGGGGCTGCTGTCGGTGCGCTGATCGTTTTCGGCATTGCATCCGCAAAGCGTGGTGGCTTTGCACCCATCCGACTTGTATTAGCCGGAGCAGCGGTATCTACGTTTCTATTTGCCATTGCACAAGGTGTTGGCTTGTATTTTAAAATTTCAAAGGACGTGGCAATGTGGACGGCTGGTGGATTGATCGGCACGTCATGGGGACAACTGCAGACGATTGCACCTGTTATTATGATTGGAATTTTCATTGCATTATTATTATCACGTCAATTGACGTTATTAAGCCTTAATGAAGAAGTAGCGATTGGGCTTGGACAAAACACGTTCAAAGTAAAAGTTATGTTGTTTATCATTATTATTTTATTGGCTGGGGCTGCTGTGGCTTTGGCCGGCAACTTGGCATTTGTTGGTTTAATGATTCCTCATATCGTGCGTGCCATTGTAGGAACGGATTATCGGTTCATCCTCCCTGTTTCAGCAATTATCGGTGCTGCATTCATGTTGCTTGCCGATACAGTCGGTCGCATGTTGCAAGCGCCGTTTGAAACGCCTGTTGCTGCATTAATCGCGGTGATCGGCTTACCGTTCTTCCTATTGATCGTACGCAAGGGAGGTCGTGCTTTCTCATGATTCTTCCACATATTAAAAGAAAGCAGCGAATTTTAGTTGTCTTGTTTATTGCGTTGATTATCTCTTTAAGTATTCTTGCTATTGGTTTAGGCTATGCATCTATTGAATGGAGTCGGTTACTTCCTACCCTCCTTGGCCAAGGCACGTTTAAAGAAGAGTTTGTTCTGTTTTCCATTCGCCTTCCGAGGATTATTATCACGTTACTCGCGGGTGCGGCTCTTGCTTTGTCAGGCGCTATTTTACAAGGCATTACACGGAATGACCTCGCGGATCCAGGTATTATCGGTATTAACTCTGGAGCTGGAGTCGCGATTGCGGTATTTTTCTTGTTTGTACCAATCGAAGCCGGTGCATTTGCTTATTTGCTACCGTTAGTAGGATTTGCTGGAGCAATTATCACGTCTATTCTCATTTACCTTTTCGCGTATAGCCGAAAAACCGGTTTACAACCTATGCGGCTTGTACTGGTCGGGATCGGCTTCTCGATGGCACTTTCAGGCGTGATGGTCGTGTTAACTTCTTCTGCAGATCAAGAGAAAGTGGATTTCATATCGAGATGGATAGCGGGAAACATTTGGGGAACTGATTGGCCTTATATATGGGCACTTGCTCCTTGGTTACTACTCTTGATTCCTTTCGCTTTATTTAAAGCACATCGACTCGATATGTTGGGATTGAATGAAGCGGTCGCTACAGGAATTGGCGTATCCATCGAACGCGAGCGTATAGTTTTATTGCTGACAGCAGTAGCTCTTGCAGCCTCTGCTGTATCCGTAACAGGCGGCATAGCGTTTATCGGCCTGATGGCACCTCATATTGCTAAATCACTAGTCGGACCGCGCCATCGTATAAATTTACCTATCGCAATTCTACTTGGTAGTTTTCTGCTATTGCTTGCCGATACGATCGGACGAAACATTCTAGATCCTAGCGGTATTCCCGCTGGTATTATCGTATCGTTGATCGGTGCACCGTATTTTTGCTATTTATTGCTGAAGAAATGAAAAACGCCAGAATTCCCTTTATGGGAGTTCTGGCGTTTTCATTATATCCCTCGATCCTTTTTAACATAACGAATCAGTTCTTTTTCTCGTTCTGTATTCATCTCTTCCGTAAATTCGGCACTCCACTCGTAATATCCCTTGCCCGTTTTACTTCCAAGATCACCTGCATCCAATAATTCTTGCATACTAGACGCAGATTGTTTTGTGTTCGACAAATCCTTGTATAAATAATTCGATATATCCGTGTACACATCTAAGCCACCCATATCTGCAGATAGAAATGGTCCGGTGATAGGTAATCTTCTACCGATACTGTAAAGCACCGCTGCATCGATATCTTCTTTTGTCGCGATGCCTTCTTCTAAAATATGCTGTGCTTCACGTAACAAAGCGAACTGCAAACGATTCCCTACGAAACCGGGTGCTTCCTTTTTGACCTCAATGGGCTTTTTATTCATCTCGGTCATTAACATCATAGAACGTTCGACTGTCTCATCATTTGTTTTCGACCCGCGAACTACTTCAACTAATGGGATTAAATGTGCGGGGTGCCAAAAATGCGTGATCACCGTACGTTCAGGATGTTTGGTTTTAGAAGCGATATCAGTGGGACTGATTGCTGATGTATTACTTGCCAAAATAACTGTCGGATCGCAAAGCTCGTCCAATTGTTTAAAAATCTGCTGCTTCAACTCCAAACGTTCAGGTACTGCTTCGATAATGAACGTCGCATCTTTTATCGCTTCTTCCATTGTAGTGACTGCAGTTACCCTGTCTTTTACTAACTGCACTTCTTCAATTGCCAATAAGTCATTATCTGTTAGCACCTGCAACTTACTATCGATACTTGCAAGAGCGTGCTCTAGTTCTTTAACAGCAATACCGTACATTGTCACATCGTATCCAGCCCATGCAGCACTTAGGGCAATGGAATGGCCCATCGTTCCGGAGCCTATTATCGCTATTCTTTCCATAGTCTACCCCCTACTCATTACTTGAATGCAAAGGACGATACCTGTACTAAAGGGTATCGTCCACTTATATTATCTAGTCTTGAAATCAGATGAAATCGTAAAGGATGCTTCTGTCTTTTCCTTGACCTCATCTATAGTAACACCGGCAAATGTTTCAACCAGAACCATACCATCATCCGTGAAATCAAATACAGCCAAGTCTGTGATAAGTCGATCTACAACGCCTAGACCTGTTAACGGTAACGAGCACGTAGACTTAACCTTTGATTCACCGTGTTTATTGACATGATCCATGATGACCACCACGCGTTTAGCGCCGACTACTAAATCCATGGCGCCGCCCATTCCTTTCACAACTTTCCCCGGAATCATCCAGTTGGCCAAGTCTCCTTGTTCAGAAACTTCCATACCACCAAGAATCGCCAAGTCGATATGTCCGCCTCGGATCATCGCGAACGATTCCGCGCTATCAAAGAAGGATGAACCGGGAACTGTCGTAATAGTTTCTTTTCCCGCATTGATTAAATCTGCATCTTCTTGCCCTTCTACTGGGTAAGGTCCGATACCAAGCAATCCATTCTCAGACTGTAATAACACTGTCATGCCATCTGGTATTTCATTCGCTACTAGTGTGGGCATACCGATCCCAAGGTTCACGTTCATACCGTCTTGAATTTCCTCTACCGCACGTTTTACGATCGTATTTCGTGTTTCCGTCATGTTCATCTCTCCTTTTTACGCTTTTCTCACTGTTAGGCGTTCAATGCGCTTTTCATAATCTGTCCCGAGAAGTACACGCTGGACATAAATACCCGGCGTATCAATTTCTTCTGGAGTAAGTTCGCCAGCTTCAACGATTTCCTCTACTTCTGCAATCGTAATTTTACCTGCAGTTGCAGCCAGTGGATTAAAGTTCATAGCCGTCTTGCGGTACACCAGATTTCCAAGTGTGTCGGCCTTCCATGCTTTAACAAGCGCAAAATCTCCAACGATGCCTTCTTCAAGCAGATAGGTCTTACCGTTAAATTCTTTTGTTTCCTTGCCTTCCGCAATCGGTGTACCTACTCCAGTTGCCGTATAGAATCCTGGAATCCCCGCACCGCCTGCTCTAATTCTTTCTGCAAGCGTACCTTGAGGACTTAGTTCTACTTCTAGCTCTCCATTTAGGAACTGTTTTTCAAACATCTTATTTTCTCCAACATAAGAAGCAATCATTTTTTTAATCTGTTTATTTACTAGTAACTTACCAAGACCTGCATCATCTACTCCACAGTTATTGCTGGCTACTGTTAAATTCTTTACACCACTATCGCGTAATGCTTCGATTGACTTTTCGGGAATACCACATAAGCCGAAGCCTCCGACAATCAGCGTAGCACCATCTTGAATATCTGAAACCGCTTCCATAAATGAATTCATCACTTTACTCATACTGTAACCTCCTTCAGACTCTTAGTAATAGTGTACAGAGTTCTGACTTATATGTAAAATGAATATATTGAATGAATTTTATTCCCGATTGGAATAAAGAAAGGTCGGATGATCATGGAACTTAAAGACTTTCATGCTTTTATAGAAGTGGCTAACCACCTAAGTTTTACAAAAGCGGCTGAGCACTCATATATATCCCAGCCTTCTTTAAGTAAATCAGTGAAAAAGATTGAAGAGAAATTGAATGTTGTACTGTTTAACCGCTCTACCCGTGGTCTCCGACTGACAGATGCAGGGAATATTGTATATGAACAAGGACAGCAAATTGTTCAATTGATCGGCGAACTTCCTATCATGCTAGAAGGCCTGGCAGAAGGTGTTTCAGGGGATATCAAGATTGGTATGCCACCGTTAATTGGCACATTATTTTTTCCGCAAATCGCAAAAAACCTTTCAGAGAATTATCCTCATATTAAAATCGAGCTACATGAGCATGGAGCTCGTATTGTCGAAGAACTTGTAGAAAAAGGACAGATTGACGCGGGTATCATCGTGCTTCCAACAAATACAGATCTTTTCAATGTACAGCCTTTTATATCTGATAAGTTTTTTCTTTTTGTACATAAAGACCATCCATTTGCACAGCTTGATTCCATTGCACTATCCGATTTACAAGAAGAATCTCTTATACTATTCTCCAAAAGTTTCGCATTGCATCGTAATATCATCAGTGCGTGCAAAGATGCAGGTTTCAATCCGACCGTATCTTACGAAAGTTCGCAATGGGATTTAATTATTGAATTAGTTGCAGCAAAACTTGGTATTACACTCCTTCCTCAATCGATTTCAACAAAAGTCACGAATGAAAGTATCGTCATGATCCCTCTACAGAAGCCGGATTTATTGTGGAAGCTTGGCATTGTGACTAAAAAGAATAGCTATCATTCATTCGCATTGAAGAAGTTTATGCAGATGTTTTAATCTGCTAAACGTATCTCTCCCTTATCTGATGATTCGTGAATGAACGCTGAAAACTCCAGCCAAATAATCGGCTGGAGTTTTTGTTTCACGTGGAACAAATTGGTTTGCTTAGAACATCTTCGTAGTCCAAGTTTCCCCGTTCCATATAGTAGATACGATACCTTCATAAAAGTCCGGCTCATGTGAAATCAGCAGGATACTTCCTTTGTATTCTTTCAATGCACGTTTTAGTTCTTCTTTTGCATCGTAATCCAAGTGATTAGTCGGCTCATCCAAAACTAATAAATTCGTTTCACTATTTACTAGTTTGCAAAGACGCACTTTCGCACGTTCTCCCCCACTCAGTACTTTCACTTTACTTTCAATATGCTTTGTCGTTAATCCAACACGCGCTAAAGCCGAACGAACTTCATATTGAGCAAGATGTGGGAACTCACTCCAAATCTCTTCTAGACAGGTGTTATCCGTATCGGCTTTCATTTCTTGTTCGAAGTATCCGATCGAGAGATGCTCGCCCTGCTCTACTTTACCTGATAGAGCTTTTATTTCCCCGAGAATACTTTTTAGCAATGTGGTCTTACCGATACCATTAGCCCCTGCCAATGCAATCTTCTGTCCACGTTCCATGCTAAGATTCAACGGTTTGGATAAAGGATCATCATATCCAATAACCAAATCTTTCGTTTCAAACAAGTATTTTCCGGGTGTTCTTGCCGTTTTAAAATCAAAATGAGGTTTCGGCTTTTCTGAATCTAACTCAATGATATCCATCTTATCTAGCTTCTTCTGTCTTGACGTTGCCATCCGGCTAGTTGCAGCATTGGCTTTATTACGGGCTACAAAATCTTTCAGATGAGAGATTTCCTTCTGTTGCTTCTTATAAGCCGCTTCGACTTGTTGCTGTCTCATTTCATGCACACGCAAAAACTCGTCGTAATCTCCTGGATAACGAGTAACCTGTTGATTTTCCATATGATAGATCAAGTTGATGACACTATTCAAGAACGGAATATCGTGAGAAATCAAAATGAATGCACCAGGATACTCTTGTAAGTACGTACGCAACCATTCAATATGCTCTACGTCCAAATAGTTCGTTGGCTCATCAAGCAATAGGATATCAGGTTTTTCAAGTAACAATTTTGCTAGTAATACTTTTGTACGCTGCCCCCCGCTCAAAGCGTTTACGTCAGTATCCAATCCAAACTCGTTCAATCCAAGTCCATTTGCCACTTCTTCCACCTTGGCGTCAATCATATAAAAACCACTTTGCTCCAATGAGTCTTGAATTTGTCCAGTCTCTTCAAGCAAACCTTCCAGTTCATCTGGCTCTACTTCACCCATCTTCGCAAAAAGACCGTTCATTTCCGTCTCCATATCATATAAATACTGAAACGCTGTACGCAGCACATCACGTATGGACATCCCTTGCTTCAAAACGGCATGCTGATCCAAATAGCCGATACGCACACGCTTCGACCACGTCACCGTTCCTGCATCCGGTTCCAACTTATGCGTAATAATGTTCATGAATGTAGATTTTCCTTCTCCATTTGCACCAACTAATCCTATATGTTCACCCGATAATAAACGAAATGAAACATCGTCAAAAATGGCACGATCACCAAAACCGTGACTAATATTTTTTACTGTTAATAAACTCATACTGTACACCTATTCCTTTTCAATTGTTTCAACAAAATCTGTATATGCTATTTTAACATTCTCAACGTGCAATTGCTTAAGAAATGAAAAAACAGGATATAAACGCAGCGAAACGATGCCTTACCACATCCTCGAACGTACAATCTAAACAAAAAAGGAACATGCAGTCAAACTCGCATGTTCCTCACTTTTTATTTCATTTTGTATAACTCTTCATTCATTGACTTGAACAACGCATACATCATCAATAAAATGACGAACGAGAACGGCAATGCCGCTATGATAATCGTATTCTGCAAAGCAAGAAGTCCACCTGCATAAAGCAAAATCAATGCGATTGTCGAAACAATAACACCCCAGATAACCTTCACGGAGTTTGGTGGCGTCAACGAACCATACGTCGACTGCATACCTAACACGTAAGTCGCTGAGTCAGCCGATGTGATAAAGAACGACGTAACTAGAAGAATTGCAAACAGTGATAAAATTAATGAAAATGGCATGGCATTAAACATTTCGAATGCGACAACTTCCATATCCAATGACGCCAAATCTGCTACTCCATTGTTCTGCATTTCAATTGCCGTTGTACCAAATGTAGAGAACCATAGGAATCCGAAGAATGAAGGAACAAGCAAGACACCTGCCATAAATTCACGAATCGTACGTCCTTTAGAAACACGCGCAATGAACATACTGACAAATGGAGACCAAGAAATCCACCAAGCCCAGTAGAAGATTGTCCATCCATCTAACCATCCACGATTTTCGCCGTTAAGTGGAGCCGTACCCATACTCATGTCGATGAGATGTGTAAAATAGCCACCCACAGTATCAGTGAACATATTTAGGATGAGTAAAGTAGGTCCAAGAATTAGGATTAATCCTAAAAGTGCTACCGCTAGCATTAAGTTGATATTGGACAAATAGCGTATTCCTCTACTTAATCCTGACCAAGCTGATCCGATAAATAGAACGGTCACGACGGTTACGATGATAATTTGTGACTGGATACCTATCGTGAAACCAAATAAGTAATCCAAGCCTGCGTTAATTTGAACGGCACCCAATCCGAGTGATGTTGCTACACCGAATGCTGTTGCAAATACTGCAAGTACATCAATGACAGTCCCTAAAGGACCTTTTACTTTTTCTCCAAAGATCGGCTTCAATGTTGCCGAAATTAGGCCCGGTTCACCTTTTCTAAACTGGAAGTATGCCAAAGCCAAAGCGACCATTCCATACAGAGCCCAGATGTGTAGACCGTAGTGTAAAAATGTTTTCCGCATGGACTCTTTAAAAGCAGCTGGTGTGAGTGCTTCCTCAGTTGCAGGTACTGCATAGTGGGATAAAGGTTCTGCGGCACCATAAAACACTAGTCCGATTCCCATCCCAGCCGAGAATAGCATCGCTATCCATGTAATGGTAGAGAATTGCGGACGATCTGTATCTTTTCCCAACCGGATTTTACCGTAGGGGCTGAATATCATAAATAACTAAGCAACAATAGCGCTGTCATGATCAACATGTAGTACCAACCAAAAGTAGATGCTACGAAAGCTTTACCAGCTGACGTAATTTCCTCGAAATGGACTGGATTTATTACTCCATAGCCAACCGCTATTACGATTAACACAATAGTAATGTAAAATACTTTTGAAATTTTCTTCATAGTTCCCCCTTAATAGATGAATTGCACAAGCAGGTTTACACTATACTGTAAAAACAGATGAAAATCAAACACATATGCACTATTTATTTGATGAAATCAGTATACAGTATAAGCAAAACCTTACAGTACCACGTTTTTTATACACTTATGCAATTACAACTTTTTTTATACATGCTTATAAAAAGGCTTTACTTAGGAAAACTAATAGATGGCTTCATGTGTACTAACGGAATCCGTGTTGTATCTTCGCGAAATATTTCTTGTGTTTTCTTACACAACTCTATTTTTCATTTTCATCGAATGTAACTTGTATATGAATAATCGCCTGTGTGGATTTAACCTACTAACATACTCATTGCAATTACTAAGCGTTTCACCCCCCTTCCTCCTTTAGTTGATAAGCTTCGTATTACTTTACTATTCTCGAGTAAGTGTTTTGAAAAGTCAATTTATTTATGATGATTTACTATTATTTTTTTGTGATTTTCTAGTTGGTATGTTTTACTTTTAAGATAACTACCTTTATGGAAGAGAGGCAAATCAAATGACTAACCCAATAACCTACATTGAACAGCATAAGAATCAACTCCTACAAACCTATAAAGAACTACACGCAATCGCTGAACCTAGCTGGCAAGAACAGCAGACATCCCGATATTTACAAGATAAGCTTTCGTCTGCAGGATTGACTATTACTACGTATACAGGGCATCACGGATTTATTGCGGAGATCGCTGGTAAAAAGGAAGGAGTTATCGCATTGCGCGCTGATATGGATGCATTAGTGCAGGAAGTCAATGGTGAAGTGATAGCTAACCATTCTTGCGGACACGACGCACATAGTACGATGACTCTATATACGGCACTCGCTTTAAAAGAAATTGAAGAGAATTTACATCATACGATCCGCTTCATTTTCCAGCCAGCAGAAGAGTTAGCAGAAGGCGCGTTGCAAATGATGAAAGAAGGCGTGCTCGATGATGTATTGTTCCTAGGCGGCTTGCACGTGCGTCCTCACACGGAAGTTCCTTTCGGTAAATCAGCACCCGTAATCTTGCATGGCTCATCAGCGACCATTGTAGGAACGATTACGGGCACACCAGCGCATGCGGCGAGACCTGAAGAAGGCAATAATCCGATTGAAGCAGCGAGTTCTCTCATCCAGTCACTGCGTCAAATTAGATTACTTGGGAATAAAAAGTTTTCTATCAAAATGACAGAGTTGCACGGCGGCGAGACGAGCAACTCTATACCAGCCAGTGCGCGATTTACGCTCGATGTTCGTG
Source organism: Sporosarcina sp. P26b (assembly GCF_002743245.1). Taxonomy (NCBI): domain Bacteria; kingdom Bacillati; phylum Bacillota; class Bacilli; order Caryophanales; family Caryophanaceae; genus Sporosarcina; species Sporosarcina sp. P26b. The sequence goes on along the minus strand of NZ_PDYW01000008.1, from coordinate 65,713 downwards.
CCGAAACGAATGACACAATGGATTCTTTACTGGCAAAAGCTCGCCACATCATCCAACACACTGCCGCGTTGACAGAGACGGAGATTATATATGAAGAAGAGGGCTATTCCCCTGCCGCTACAGAAAATGCAACGGCTGTACGACTAGCCCAGCAAGCAATTGGTTCTGTACTGGGAGAAGAAAATGTAGAGGGTCCTTGTATTTCTCAAGGCGCAGAAGATTTTCACTTCTACACATGGAAAACACCTGATATTCCCGCCACGATGATTGGACTTGGTTGTGATTTGAAACCAGGCTTGCATCATCCGCAGATGTCGTTCAATACCGATGCCTTAATTTATGGCGCACAAATATTAACCGAACTATTGCTGAATGCGGATCAAGAATTATGAAAACTGTCATCTATCAAGGACATGACAATTTACTACTTGGCATGACGATGAAAGACTGTAGTGAACCCGAGTCTAACAACACTGCCTTGCACGCATGTATTTCCAAGGAAGACGTACTGCATAATCGTCAACAATTGGCTCGTGATTTGCAGTGTGGAGTGAAAGACTTCGTATTTGCCAATCAAACACATAGCGCAAACTTTCATAAAGTGACAACTCAAGATCGAGGGAAAGGTGCGTTGCGGCAAGACACGGCAATAGCTGACACCGATGCACTGTATACCTTTGAACCCAATATTGTACTTTGTAGCTTAACGGCAGATTGCGTGCCTGTCTTATTTTACAGTGACGATAGCACATTGATTGGAGCCATTCATTCAGGATGGCAAGGCACTGTGAAAGAAATTACTTTGAAGTTATTCCGCCACTTACAGCATTATGAAAACTGTGATATGAGTCATATTCATGTCCAAATTGGTGCAGCACTTAGTCAAGAGAAATTTGAAGTGGATGAGGATGTCTATAAAAAATTCCACGAGCTTCGCTATGCCGACGAGTGGATTTCTTATAATCAGGATACAAAAAAGTATCACATCGATAATCAACTGATCGTGAAAAAACAATGTGAGCTAGCAGGGATACCCGATGCTCACATTACGATCGATCGTACTTGTACGTATCGGAGTCCACACGGCTTCTCTTATCGCCAAGACAAGCAGGCAGGCCGTCATGTCAGTTTTATTAAACGAACAACCTAAAAGTGCAGTGAGGAGACTATCCCCACTGCATTTTTATTTTAACTCTAATTTAATATCACCTTCAAGATAATTCGGGTAAGCAAATAATTCTAGCTTCAATGGATTTACATAATCGGTCCGATCAAAGTTCAAATCCCAATGTGTTGCTTCCCCATCACCATATTTACCTGTTGAAGGGGTTTCCACCTCTTTCCCGTTTGCATCAACCGCAGATCCAATAAAGAAAAACGGAAACTCCTCATCACCCGTATGATTCATGATGAATTCAGCATGATGTTTAGTGGATTCTAACAACTGAATCTTTTGATCTTCTGGCTGATTGATCCATTCACCCGTTTCCGTGTTCACTTCCGCAAAGGCATCCTCTGCTCGTAATGCCTGCACTTTATTGATGCGCAAATACAGTTTTTCGGGTTTTGAGAAATAATTGCTTTGCAGGAAATACGTAGACTTCCCATCCTCCCCACCGAACGCTGTCGTACCGTTTCGAATAGATCCCCACACCTCGCCTTTTTCATCTTCCAATCGCATATCCTCGAATTGTAAAATTTTCATCGTATTATCTGGATCAATAGAAACTTTTACACCTACTCGTAATGGGGAGATCGTGATGTTTTCAATCCGAAATTTCTGTCCTTTGATTTCTACTTCTTTATCTATTGAATAAACCTCACTTGGCTTAACTTGTTCAGGCACCGTAAACGGTACAGTAAACACCGTTACTTCGCCTTTCAATTTGATGGCTACTTCCAAATCAAATGACTGATTGTGCGAAGTATATTGTTCACCAAACTGATAATCTATACGATCTTTGTACGTATAATTCTCTCCTTCATCCATCATATTCCCATAAGAAAAGCTACCTTCGGAAATTCCTTCCGCTTGTAAATTGATATAGTCGACTCGTAAGCCTTTCAATGAATGATCGGATGCAATTGTATAGAAAATATTAATTCCCGACTCATCTAAAATGACGCCATCTACCGTCAGTGTTTTGTCGTCAATCGTTTGAGTCGCTCCGATTTCTTGATAATAGTCGTTTTGAATCGCCGCATCGAGCCCTTTATCCATCGCAATCAATTCCACGAACTTTTCCAGACCTGGAATGGAAGCTACTGCATTGGCGAAGACAGGAGATACGCGAATAGACGTAATGAATGTCAGAAGCAACAATGCTACAACCGCTACACTTCCGAAGAATCTCTTTCGTCTCCTTCTACTCTCTCGCTTTTCTTGCCGCGCCCTTTCCATGCCTTGACGGATCGCTTGATCAGCTTCAGATAAAGGTAGTTGCTGTTGATCCAAACGGTCTTTCAGTCGCTTCAACTGCTCTTCTTCTGTCTCATACATGATCACTACCCCCTTTATCTTCAAAGTATGACCTCAGCGTATGCATCGTCTTATGAAGCCTAGACTTCACTGTGCCCTCTGGAATATTTTCCGATTGTGCAATATCTTTAATTTTCACTTCCTGAAAATATTTTAAATAAATTAATCGTTGCTCTTCATTAGATAACGTAGCTAACGCTTCCCTCATTTCAAGATACGAAATATCCTCTGCGGATACAGTCTCCAATCCACTGGCGTCTACAGTAAATCGTTTACGTAGTTTTAACTGATCTTGGCAGTAATTCATCATAATCCGAATGAGCCACGTCTTGAGATAATTCGAATCTTTCACTGTCGCAATTTTTTTATATGCGCGATACGTTACTTCCTGTAGTGCTTCGATCGCGTCATTTTCATTTCGCAGAAAAGCCAAGGCTGTCCGCAGAAGCGGTTCCTTATATAGTTGCATCACAGCCAGAAACGCGTCATCATCGCCGGCTATTGCTTTTCTATGCAACTCTTTTTCATTAACCTTCATTGGACTATCACCTCTTCTTCTAGCTTCTTATACATTAGACTCTACAACAGCTAAAAAGTTCACGGCACTTTTTATTTATTTTTCTGCATAAAAAAGATGCCTATTCTTACTAGGCACCTCACTTTATTTATTCTGCTCCTTCTACTAATTCAGTATAGACAACGAGTCGATCATCATGTGTTTTCGCTTTACGATCCCACGATCCTGTACACGTGATTAAATTCAATCCACTGCCATACGTGAAGCCAAATATCTCATCAACTGGTGCATCAGTACGTGGATATGCGACCTTCTTTACTACTGCGAAACGTAACATTTCCCCGTCTTCGCCATGTATCAAGACTTCATCGCCAATTTTCATCTTATCCAATTCATAAAATATGGCTGGGCCCGTCTTTGAATCTACATGTCCCGCAATAACTGCACTCCCCCTACCGCCAGGCTTTGTACCCGGTGAAAACCAGCCTGCCTGATCAGGGTCTTGTGGGACTCCCATCTGACCATTATCCAAACGCCCGACTTCTTCGATTGGAGCCTTCACGTCGAGTGAAGGAATTTCAATTACTTTCGGCTCGATCCCAACCCGTTTATCTTCTAATGAAAATTCCTCCGCTGTACGTAAGGGAACAATCGGCATATCTTCCACCTCAGCTACTTCTATAGAGGAAGAAGCCTTCACAACTTTCTCTTGTGGCTTGGCCTCGGGCTGTGTACAACCAGCCAACAGCATTGCACCAATGAGTACTTGTATATATAGTTTCATCATCTACACGGCTCCTTCCTAAAAAAGTAGTGTATTCTTTTATTGCTGTGCTGCTGTTTTTCTACGAATCAAGACTAGAGATGTGCCTGCGATGAAGATCATGCTTAATGTGACCCATAGCACCGTATAATCCGTTTCTTGACTCATTCCGCCCATTCCTGTTTTCGGCATGTCAGCAGGCATTGCAGAAGCAAACTGATCTGGGAACTGGTCAACAATCGCACCAGATAATGCGGTTCCTACACCAAACATATGACTGTATGCTTCGTGAATATTGTCATATGTTGCTTCGTAGTCCTCATCTACATAGCTATCGAATGCCATTAGTAATTGATCGACGTGCATCTTCAAACCTTCTTCGAGATCTGCGGCTTTCAATCGACCTTCCGTTGCCGTATCCAAAAATGCTGCTTGTGTTACACGGTAGGCATCCAAATCTGCCATGGCCTTGTCTTGTCCTGCTTTATCTTCTTTCGCTGTTGCTTGTACATAATCCACAAAGTAGCCAATATGACTGCTCCAGATTTCATTGAACTGTTTTGCCCCTTCAGCACCGTATACCGATTCCACAGATTTCGTTAGATCTTCTGTATTGGTGTTTAAAATAGCTGCAGCTGCGTCAAAGTCTTTCGCACCGTCAATTCCCTTTTGCATAGCAAGTATCGCCAACGCTGCATGTGTTGAAAATTCATTGTTTAGTGATTCGCGTAAATCTGCAGCTTTCGTGTCTACGGATAGATTGTCGAATTTCTCAGGGAATTGGTCAGTGATCGCCCATGATAGACCTTTTCCCGTTCCGAACATGTGATGCATAGACTCTTTTAGACTTTCATATGCCTTATCGTAATCTGCTGCTCCATAGTTATCGAATGCCCAGATCAACTGATCGACGTGCATTTTCAAGCCTTCTTCTAGATCTGACGCCTTTAGACGATTTTCCGTAGCGACAGCCAAGAAGTCTGCCTGAGTGACACGGTATCCGTCTAGATCTTTAAGCGCTTTCTTTCTGCCTTCTTCATCTTTCTCAGCTGTTGCCGTAACATAGTTGACGAAATAGCCTATATGGCTGCTCCAGATTTCTTTGAATTGCTCACCTGCTTTGTCGCCGTAAACGGAACCTACTGCTTTCGACAATTCATCCGTATTTTCTCCAAGTTGTCCCGCGGCTGCTTCAAAGTCGGCGGCACCATCCAAACCTTTTTGCATAGTAATAACCGCCAAGTAGGCATGCTCTGAAAGAATGCTGTCGAGTGTTGCTCGTAAATCTACTGCTTTATTCGATACGGCTTCAGATGCTTTTCCTCCGTGTTCGTGTTCTGCTGCGTTTGTCAGAATCGCTCCTGTTGGAAATAGTAGTGACACACTCAATGGAATAGCTGCCCAAGTTTTTTTGAATTTCATAATCAATTGCTCCCTTATTCGTTTTTGTTATACAGCTAACGCAACGAATATCAAAACGGATCACTTTTTCTTAAAAGTTTTTTAAAAAACCATAAATACAACGTTGAATACAGCATGAAAAAGCCTGAACCCATCACTTTGCATGAAGGTTCAGGCTGTACTTCTACTATATTCCACCGGCCAAAATAATCTGGCCTTCTGGCGCTGAGAGGTTCGGTTCTTTCTCTACCGTGATCGCAACAGTATCCCATGTTCCCGAAAGATCTGTGAGCGGATGGCTAACAGTTCCTGTACCGGTTTCATTCGGCTGAACAATTCCCGCAGGATACGGCTGATCACCTTCTATCACCCAGACTTGATATAGTTCATCTTTAGAGAGCGTTGGTAAATCTTTGGCGTCGAGTAGCAATATATTTTGATTGCCATCTGCTATTAACATTGCGACTGCGGATGCACTTGTACCTTCTTGTGGTGCCAGTATACTTTGACCAATCAACTGGATTTCACTCTGCGCTATTTCAGGTTGCTTTTGTGTTTCTGAAAATAAGAAAGCATTCGCAACGAGTGAAGCAAATAACCCCGCAGCCAGTACGGATGTCACAGGACCCATACGCCGACGACTTTTTTCTTTAGTCGGCATCGATACCACTTTAGCTTGTTCTGGGATGTCAGGAAGTGAAGCAAATATACGCGTTTTTAAATTTGTCGGTACTTCTATCGCTTCTGACTCATAGGGTAGATCTTCTGTTAACATCTCCCACTCCATTAACTCTTCTTGACAGGACGGGCACTCAATCAAATGATTTTCAAATTGTCTCATCTCGTCTTCAGTCAGGGTACGATTGAAATAGTCAATCAGCATATGACATGATTCATTCATTTGACACCCCTCCTTCCTGACCAATAATTCCTTTTAAATGCTTTAATGCTAGCCGAATCCTACCTTTTACCGTTCCAAGTGGAAGCTTACAGTGTTCGGCAATTTTACTTTGGCTGAAGCCCTTAAAGTAAAACAAGTCAATAATTTCTCGTTGCTCTGCGCGTAGCTCCGCAATTGCTGTACGAATCACTTCACGCCGTTCATTCCATTCAGCTGTAACTTCTGTGGATACGGTCTCTTCAGTCAATGAATCTTTGTCCAACATCGGTTCATACTCATGGCGTTTAGATTTACGAAGCTCATCTATCGATTTATTTCGTGTCACGGTCAGTAGCCAAGAAGAAAATTTTCCTTTGTCTTCAGTATAGTGGTTCGTTCCATTCCACAACTTTAAAAAGACATCTTGCGTTACTTCCTCCGCCATAGTGCGGTTATTGGTCATTCGATAAGCAAATGAAAAAACCAATTTTTCATAACGGTCATATAATTGCTCAAATGAATGCCGATTATGAGCAACTGTTTGATAATAGAGTTGTACATCATCCGGTTCGGTCATAAGATCCTCCTTTTTACAGGTTTTTTCTTTTTACCTTACCACAGACGATCGAAAGACATCATTTACTAGACTCTACTATTTGTAAAAACATAAAAAAGAGGTGTTCCCGTTATAGCAACGAGAACGCCTCTTTTATTATTCTTTGGGATCCTCAAGCGACCGATCCACTTTTTTACGCTTTCCCTTCAAATCAAGCTCTTCTCCAAATTCTGTGTTGTAATTCACATTTCGAATTCGGTCAAACTGTTTATGAGGTTCTACTTTCTCATCCACATCAACAACCATTTCTTCATTCGATTTAACTAAAAGTCCAATTGTAGCTAATCCGCTTAGTCCCACAATGGCATAAACAATCTTAGCAAGAATCGTGTTTTGTCCTCCAAATACACTGGCAACCAAATCAAAGTTGAAAAATCCGATCAATCCCCAGTTAAGGGCACCAATAATGACTAACGCTAGTGCAATTCGCATAAATGTACTCATGTTGCACACCTCCTCCAACAATCTATAATCGAATCCAGTACATGTTTGTATAGATTCCTTATTATAGTTCACCGAATGAGACTTTTCATACATTTACATATGAAAATCGTTCTATTTCTTCAGTTAAGACCTTACAGTATAAGACTTATAAAAATGAAAGTAGGGATCACATGCGAATAAATGGAGTGTTTTCAGGTGGTGGATTAAAGGGTTTTGCGTTAGTAGGTGCGGTTCAAGAGTTAGAGGAACAAGGATATCATTTTGAAAATGTAGCTGGAACTAGTGCCGGTGCTATTGTAGCAAGCTTTTTGGCAGCAGGCTATACAGCTAATGAAATTGAAGTCATGTTGGCCGAAGAGAATTTTCAAGATTTGCTGGATCCAAGAAAGTCTCTGCTATCATTTCCATTTATGAAGTGGTTATCGCTTTATTGGAGAATGGGTTTATATCAAGGGAAAGCATTAGAGGATTGGTTTTTTGATAAGCTAGCCCGAAAAGGTTGTTACACGTTTGGTGATCTACCTAAAGGCTCATTGAAATTAGTAGCATCAGACTTAACGAACGGTAAAATGATGGTCTTGCCTGATGATTTAGAGCAATATGGATACGATCCCGATGGTTTTTCAATTGCAAAAGCTCTTCGCATGAGTTGTGGTATTCCATACTTTTTTGAACCAGTGCGCCTGATAGCCCAGAAAGGAACGATTGTTGTCGATGGTGGAATACTAAGTAATTTCCCGATGTGGATTTTCGATGAAGATACGGTGTCCGTAAAACGACCAGTAATTGGTCTCAAGTTAAGTAGAGATCAAAGCGAAGTACCTGGACGCTCTATTCGTAATGCTCTGCAATTATTCGAAGCGTTGTTTGCTACAATGAAAAATGCGCATGATGAAAAGTATATCTCACGTGATCAAGAGAAGAATATAATCTTCATTCCAGTAGAAGATTACAGTGCAACTCAATTCGATATGAATGAAGAAGAAATTGAAAACTTGCTGTCTATCGGACGTATTCGTACCAAGGATTTTTTGCTAACTTGGTCACCAATTCACCTACAGTTAGTCAGTCAGCGAAATGTCACACAAATGAAATATTAACTTGCATTCCTGTTTAAAACCCTGTCACTACGGGTAAATTGACTTATGAGGAGGGTTGCTATCATGACCAACTATAAAGAAAGTTCTATCTTCATCCGAGAGCTTGAACTACTCAGTGACGAGTACGATACTGCACCCGCCGATATCAAAACTTTTATCTTAGAAGATATTCAGTTACTTGAATCTGCGATCTCCCTTTTACAAAGTGATGTACAGTAATTACTTATCATATAGAGTCTGTTTCATGCTTACAAAAATAACTGTTGCATCTTACTATCACGTTCTGCACGTTCTACTTCCGTTGCCAAGTCATACTTTTTCAATAGATGAAATACCTCGTTCAACGTTTCCTGACTCAATTGCCTATTCAAAAATACATTACCACTTTCCACTAGCTCTTGCGGCATGAATGTTTGTTGTTCATTTAACTTTTGCACAACATCCTGCTGCGTGTGATCAATTGTACATTTGCTCATTTACATTCACTCCCTTGTCCACTACCATATCACAATATTCGGTGAACATAAAATAAAGACTTGTTGCTATATTGAAGAAGCCACAAGTCTTTTTGTGGTTTATTCATATAACTACTCTTTAACCGATACATACTACAAGCCATTTTGCATTCGATATACGGGAGATGAGCAACATATGACAACTATTTCAAAGCGCCGACGGACTATTTCTCCACCCGCACTGATTGCTTTGTCTTTTGCAATTACTATTGTAGTAGGGACTTTGCTTCTGAAATTACCTTTCGCGACGTATACACCAATTAGCTGGACAGACGCTTTTTTCACCGCCACTTCGGCAACGACTGTTACCGGTCTTAGTGTATTTGATATAAACACTACACTGACTTTATTTGGTGAGCTGATTGTACTTTTTCTGATCCAAATTGGTGGAGTGGGATTTATGGCATTTGCTGTGGCTATGCTGATGATTCTTGGAAGAAAAGTTGGAATGAAAAATCGCATATTTATTCAGGAATCGTTCAACTACCAATCGATTGGTGGCACGATTAAATTCCTGCGTGAAATACTTTTGTTCGTTTTCATAGCGGAAGGTATTGCATTTATTGCACTGTCATTTTTCTGGGTTCCTGAATTTGGATGGAAGCACGGCCTTTATTATAGTTTGTTTCATGTAATATCCGCATTTAATAACGCCGGCTTTTCCATTTTTCCAGATAACCTAGAATCGTTCGCTGGAAATTCCGCCGTCATCCTGATCTTATCTAGTTTATTTGTTATTGGCGGTATTGGCTTTATAGTAGTAGTGGATATTTGGCATAAGCGTTCTATACGACAATGGGCTTTACATACTAAAATGATGGTTTATGGCACATTGATCTTGAATGCGATTGCTACGTTGTTTTTGCTTATACTAGAATTTCACAATGAAAAAACCATTGCGGATCTGAGCTTTATAGATAAAGTGTGGACTTCTTACTTCCAAGCCGTCACGCCAAGAACAGCCGGCTTCAATATGATGGCTGTTGGTAATATGGAAGAATCCTCATTGCTTCTTACACTTCTTCTAATGTTTATCGGCGGAGGAAGCGCTTCTACAGCATCGGGAATTAAATTGACGACATTTATGATTATTATATTAGCGACACTTTCTTATTTTAGAGGCATAAAAGAACCACACATTTTCAAACGAACAATTAAAGCAGAGTTAATTGTTCGTTCCATGGCGATTGCTGCGGTAAGCTCTTGTGTAGTTTTCACCGCTTTATTTTTATTATCCATTACAGAAAGTATACCTTTCCTACCTGTCTTGTTTGAAACCATTTCTGCTTTTGGTACGGTAGGATTGTCCATGGGCATTACAGATGATTTAAGTTCCGCAGGCAAAGTCATACTTTGTGTTGTCATGTTCTTGGGACGAATTGGCCCGTTGACATTGTTTTTCTTACTTATTCGGGCAAAAAAGGAATCGTATCACTATTCGTACGATCAAGTGCAAACGGGTTGAATTACCTTTTAATTATTATTCTTAACCTTTCAGAGTTTATTCTGAAGGGTTTCCTTGTTGACATGAATAGCACTACTGGATATAGAAGGAAAAGTTGACATAGCTGTCTACTCTCTTATCTATACGAACTATTCGTAAAACGGAATTTGACCACGCTTAAATTTTTAAGTCTTACAACTTTTACGAATGAATATCGTTAAATACTATATGTACTCTTCATCACTGATACAAAAGGGAGGATCTATGGACATAAAACCAATAGTCGAATTACAAAACTTGACGAAAGTCATTGGCAACAAGAAAATCATCGATAATATCAGCCTATCTTTATACCCTGGTCAGATCACAGGATTCCTCGGACCAAATGGAGCCGGTAAAACTACGACCATTCGCATGATGGTCGGGCTGATGAAACGGACTAGCGGCGAAATCCTGATTGACGGGAAATCTCTTTCCAAAGACTTTGAAGAAGGTTTATCCAAAGTAGGCGTCATTGTAGAAAACCCTGAGATGTACAAATTCATGTCAGGTTACAAAAATTTACTGCATTTTGCACGCATGCAGAAGGACATCAGTAAAGAACGAATCAACGAAGTCGTTACACAAGTGGGATTGGAACAACGGATTCATGAAAAGGTTTCCACTTACTCGCTAGGTATGCGACAGCGTCTTGGTTTGGCACAGGCTTTATTGCACCGTCCTAAATTTTTAATTCTAGATGAACCGACGAATGGTTTGGATCCTGCTGGCATTCGGGAGTTTCGTCAACATTTGCGAACTGTAGCGGAAACAGAAGGGGTTTCTGTCTTTGTTTCAAGCCATATGTTATCCGAAATCGAATTAATGTGTGACCGGATAGCCGTAATCCAGAATGGTCGCCTTGTCGATATACGGGATATGTCAGAAACTACTCAATCTCATTATTACCTAGAATTGTCCCCTGCCGAAGAAGCAGAAAGTCTATTGATTTCCAAAGGCTTCACAGTAGAATCATTACCTGTCGGTTTACTACTCCAAGCCGAGAAAGAACAGATTCCATCTATCATTCAGCTTCTTACATCTAATAAAATTGAAGTATATGCCGTGCAACCACACCGTAAAACACTAGAGGATCAATTCCTTGAAATGACGGGAGGCGGACAAATTGCTGAATCCCATACAAAATGAATGGATGAAGTTATGGGCTAAAAAAGGTACATGGGTAATGACTATTTTGTTAATTATCTCAGTCATTGGCCTAATGGGATTGACTAAATGGATAAATAACCAAGATCGTACAGAGGCAACCGATTGGAAGTCCAATGCACAAGAACAGATAAACTATACAAAAGAGGCACTTGAGCTAGACCTTCCTGAAGTGGAACGTAAACAGAATGAGGAAACGGTTAAAGTTTTAGAATACCGTTTAGCAAATAACATTCCACCTCTTGCTGTAGATGGCCGGGAATCCTTGATTATTAATCCTGTCGGGGTTGGAAGCTTTGTCGTACTTCTAACAGTCATTGCAGCAGCGGGCATCGTAGCTTCTGAATTCTCCCAAGGTACGATCAAAATGTTACTGACGCGACCAGTTAGTCGTTGGAAAATCATGACGTCAAAGTACATTACAGTTCTATTCTTTGGCATCTTGCTCATGTGTATAGGATTTGCGGTAACTGTCATCAGTGCCTATATTCTGTTCCCTTCAGGTGCAGGTCAGGAACTGAAATTAGTCGGCAATGCGATCGTCCCTGTTTCGGTGTGGGGACATGGGCTGTATATGCTGATTCTATCTTTCGCCAACGTACTCATCACGGCTACGTTTGCCTTCATGATCGGCAGCGTGTTCCGCTCTAACGGAATGGCTATTGGTCTATCGTTATTCATTTTCTTTACAGGCAATACGATCGCTTTATTACTTTCACAATATGAAGTTGCGAAATACTTGGTGTTCACGCATATGAATCTGACGATGTATGAGACCAACTCTGTTTTTGTGGATGGAATCACGATGCCGTTCTCGCTTGTTGTATTGGCAGTATATATAGTGATTTTCTTGGTGATTAGCTACACTGTGTTTACGAAACGGGATATTACTGCATAGGATCTTTAAAGAATGAAGAGAGATTTTGAATGAATAGATGTGCTCTCTTGACCGAGCAGCAATCCCCTCGCATTCACTACTAACTCACCCTACATCCAGCCTTGAACTATGCTTTATTAAAAAAGAGATGCCCCATTGAATTTCCGGGGCATCTCTTTTTTATGTTCCGCAATACGTCTGAAAAGAACTTCCATCAGAAGGCGGTGTCGTGTATTCTTCTTGTTCTGCTGTATAAGCATAAGGGTTTTCAAGTACTTTGAGCAAACGGATAAACGGTTGCATATTACCTGTTTCAGCTGCCTTTAACGCTTCCTCCACCCGGTGATTTCTCGGGATGACTGATGGATTATGCTGTTTCATCAATGCTTCTACTTCTTGGACATCTTGAGGCTGACGTTGCAGTCGATCCATCCAGCGATCTTTCCAATCAATGAACTCAGGCGTGCCAAACATTTCTTCTTGTTGGCCAAGTGTCAATGAACGGAACGTGTTCGTATAGTCAGCCTGATGGTTTTCCATGATAGCAAGTAAGTCATTGACTAACGTTTCATCAAATTCTTCCTCATTGAACAGACCGAGTTTCGAACGCATTCCGCCCATCCACTCAGCAACATAAAGCCTGCCAAATTCAGCAAGCTTACCCTCTGCCAGTTTTACAGCTTCCGCTGGCTCTTCATGAAGCAATGGGACAAGCGTTTCGGCAAAGCGCGTTAAATTCCATTCTGCTATACCAGGCTGATTGCCGTAAGAATAGCGTCCTTGCACGTCAATTGAGCTAAAAACAGTTTTTGGATCATAGCTATCCATAAATGCGCAAGGTCCATAGTCGATTGTCTCACCGCCTATTGCCATGTTGTCCGTATTCATCACGCCATGAATGAAGCCGACCAGCTGCCATTTGGCAATCAAAGAAGCTTGACGTTGGATGACGTGTTCCAATAGCGATAAATAAGGTTGTGACTCTGATTTTGCTTCAGGAAAGTGCCGATTGATCGTGTAATCTGAAAGAGCCCGTAAATCCTCGACTACTTGTCTCGCCGCTGCATATTGAAACGTCCCTACGCGTAAATGACTTGAAGCAACTCTCGTCAACACTGCGCCTGTCAAAGCCTTTTCCCGCAAAACAGGTTCTCCTGTTACGGTGACAGCTAAACTGCGTGTTGTGGGGATATCCAGTCCGTGCATGGCTTCGCTGATCAAGTACTCTCGTAACATCGGACCCAGTGCCGCCCGTCCGTCCCCACCGCGCGAATAGGGTGTCCTTCCCGAGCCCTTTAATTGAATATCCACCCGATGCCCTTCAGGTGTGAGATGCTCCCCTAACAGCATGGCACGTCCATCACCAAGCATCGTGAAATTACCGAACTGATGCCCCGCGTAAGCTTGCGCAATAGGTTCTATTCCTTCAAGTCGTTTATTTCCGGCAAAGATCGCGATTGCTTCTTCAGAATGCAATTGTTTTTCATCCAGTCCTAGCGATACTGCTAATTCATCATTGGTCAGGACTAATTGGGGGGAGTCGACGGTATTCGGTTCCACTTCTGTATAAAATGCCTCCGGTAAGTCACAGTAGCTACACTCGACTTTCCATCCAATAGTTTGATTAGTTTTCATATATTCCTCTTCCCTCCATTTGTTGATCTAGAATAAATCATCAATTTCTATGGTGCTCTAGTTCAGGAAAAATATATTAACACCATTTAGACCTTTTTACTCAAATTATAAATATTTTCTCCTGTTTTACATTGATTTACGCGTAAAAATATCTATACTATTAGTAAATACCTATTTAGGAGGCCTATACCATGTCGTCATTTCGTCCCAAAATGAATATGGAACAATTACTTCAAAGAGGCACGGATTTGGATTCTGCGCCAAGATTTCAAGAGACACTGCACTACAATAATTTCCGCAAACAAGATGTTCAAAATCTTCAAGAACTATATAAAAAGTGTGAGAACATCACACCGAGTATTACTGATATTTTTGAACAATATTTAACGGAACTTTCTCCTACACAAAAAAACCCTGTACCTCGCTCATTAATTGATGAGTATTTACACGACTTCTTCACCATGACACGCAGTACAGAATATATGGAAAAAACACTTCGCTTCTTCTTTACTTTACGCAAGCATAAATTCGAAGCAGGAAAAACCATTGTTTTATTTAATCAATTCGCCTTTTATATCCAGACGCATGTATTGTATCATTTCGGTTATCGCCCAGCCAAAGCATTCGATTTACTGAAGTCTCTGCAAGCCGCTGTCAATATTGATCAGCAACTGTATATTGAACTGATGACAGAGCAGACAGTAGAACATGTAGTAACAGAAATTTCAGGTCTTGTTGATGCGAATGCAAAGATCATGTTCATGAAGGATTTGATCTTTAGCCTAGACCACCAATCGGATGAAATCCAATCCTCTACTGCCGCTACTGAACAAATTACAGCTTCTATTACGGAAGTAGCCAATACTTCCTCACGAATTTCTGAAAAGACTGCAGACTCCGTAGACTATGCGATAAACAGTAAAAAAACAATCGAAACAACATTAGAAGATATTTTTCAAACGGAACAACAATTCCGTTCTATCGTTGAAACATTCTCTTCTTTGCAACAACGCATCGGAGAAATTGAAAACGTCGTGCAATTGATCAATGGCATTGCAGGACAGACAAACTTGCTGGCATTGAACGCATCCATTGAAGCAGCGAGAGCAGGTGAACACGGTAAGGGATTTGCTGTCGTAGCACAAGAAGTTCGTAAGCTAGCTGAAAATACAGTATCTGCACTGGCTGAAGTTACGGATAACGTAGGACATTTAAAATCCTATGCCAATAACGTATCCCATTCTATTGAAGATACAACGAAAATCATTACGCATGCTACTTCAGAAGCAAAAAACGCTTTGCCGTTGTTGACAGCAATAGTTTCTGCAATCGAAGAAATTAATATGGATGTCAGCAATACAGCCGCCATATCCCAGCAACAAGCTGCCTCAATTGACGAAGTGTCTCATCGCATGATGGCTATTTCTCAAACACAGGAAGACATACGTCAATTTGGCGAGAGTACTTCTGCTTCCATTTACGATTTGAGTAAAGAGATCAATGCATTTCGTTTACGCGTAATTAGCGAAAACAGTGTTCACTTATCTTCTAAATCTTTACTACAATTATCGAAAGCTGATCATATACTTTGGAAATGGCGTATTTATAACATGCTATTGGGGCTTGAGACTGTGAGGCCGGCAGATGTTTCTTCTCACAAAGATTGTCGCCTCGGTAAGTGGTATAACCTGCCTGAAACGAAAAAAAGGCTTGGGCATCTGACTGCCTATCAAAACATAGATCAGTATCATGCATTAGTTCATCAATACGCACGCGAAGCAGCAACTCACTTTGAACAAGGTGACCGTGTGGGTGCTGAAAATGATTTAAAGCAATTAGAAGTTGCATCAATGGAAGTGGTCAATCTACTAGACGAATTAATCATCGTTCTAGAAAAAGAAAGCGAGAACTTACAACCAGTATGATCGTAAAAAAGCTATCCGGGACATCCATTGATGTCCAAGATAGCTTTTTTCAATACACTTTCGCAAGAGAGAATCCTCTACCAAGAATTTCTGATGCGTTCAGGAATACAACAAATGCCTGTGGTTCTTCCTCTCTCAGAATCTTCTTCAAATAAATCGCTTCCGCTTGCTCTACTACACATAAAATCATAGTTTTCTCTTGATTGGAAAAGCCGCCTACCGAGCGAACTTTAGTCAATCCGCGGTCAATTTCCTCTTTAATAATCGTCTGGATACGTTCTTCATTATCCGTAATGATCAATACCAGCTTAGATTGTGATGTCTGTAATTGCACAAAGTCAATTACCTTACTGGTCACAAAGATCGCCATCATCGCAAATAATGCCAACTCTAGATTAAATACAATAGCGGATGCAATAACCACCATGCCATCTACAATTAATTGCGCATATCCACTGGACAAACCCGAATACTTCTTGACGATTTGCGCCACTGTCGCTAGTCCTCCAGTCGAACCATTTCCTCTGTAGACTATGCCAAGCCCTACTCCTAACATGATTCCTCCATAGATAGCGGATAGTAAAGGATTGTCGATAGTCGAAGGAATATCAGCAGTCAGCCAAATAGTTAGCGGCACAAAAAATGTTCCAACTAATGTTTTTAAACTAAAATCCTTGCCGAGAAGTAACATGCCTATAAAGAATATTGGGATATTAATAAGCCACTGAACAAAGGCAGGCTCAAACCCATACATCTCATACAGAATAGTACTAATTCCAGATACGCCTCCAGCTGCTAGTCGCGCTGGTAAGAAAAATATATTAAAAGCTAAACCGACTAAAACAGATCCGATCATAATCCAGACATATTCTATCAGAAGCTTTTTCTTCGGTGAACGGGTTTTCATTCGTAAAACCTCCCTATCTCGATGAGCTAAAAGTACATTTGTCATTTTACATCATATTTGTGAGGATGAATAGCCTACCGTATATTTATAGGCATAAACGGTCTCCCCTTTGCATTTACTAGTTTTGATAGTAAATTCACTTGGAAGGAAGCGATGTATTGAAATTAACACCATTTATTGACCCACTACCTATTCCTCAATATCTTACTCCACTGGAAAGGCATAAGTGCTTCACGTACTATGAAATTGGCATGAAAGAGTTCTTTCACGAGTTTCATTCAGAGTTGGCACCCACAAAAATTTGGGGTTACGAGGGGCAATTCCCTGGTCCACTAGTCAATGTCAACAGTGGTGAGTGCGCACATGTTAAGTGGAAGAATGAACTCCCCGAGCAACATTTCCTACCAATCGATAGAACACTGCACGGTTCAAGCGAACATATGCCAGATGTTCGTACAGTCGTCCATTTACACGGGGCGGAAGTTGAGCCTGAAAGTGATGGTCATCCTGAAGCTTGGTTTACTAATAACTATCATACCGTCGGTGCGGTATTTGACTCGCCGGTCTATAAATATAATAATAATCAACGTGCCGCTACACTTTGGTACCATGATCACGCAGTCGGCATTACCCGTTTAAATGTTTATGCGGGTCTCGTTGGCATGTATATTATTCGCGATGAAGAAGAACGCAAACTAAACCTTCCTTCTGGAGCATATGAAATTCCATTAATTATTGCTGATCGCGGCTTTAACGAAGACGGCTCCCTATTTTATTCAGATACTACAAACGTGAGGCCAGGACCTGTACAGCCCGGATTGACATTCCCTCATCCTTCCGTCACACCTGGTGAGGCGTTTGAAAACATCACAGTCAACGGTAAAGTCTGGCCGTTTTTAGAAGTAGAGCCAAGAAAGTACCGATTCCGCATATTGAATGCATCCAATGAACGCTTTTATAAAATGAATTTATCAAATGGTCAGAAAATCATACAGATCGGTTCAGATGGTGGATTATTGGAAACACCTGCCTATATGGATGAGTTAACGATTGCACCCGCTGAACGTATGGACGTAATTATCGATTTCTCCAAACTGGCACCCGATGATACGATCGTCTTAGAAAACACCGCAGCGACACCGTTTGATTTCGCACCGCCAGTAGGTGCTCTGCCTGACCCCGAAACCGACGGACAAATTATGCAGTTTAGAGTGGTTGAATTAACGGCACCAGATACGAGCAATCTCCCAGCTATACTCAGCCATATCCCCAAACTTCGGGAATGTGACGCTGCTCAAACACGTGATATTACACTGGATGCAGACATCGATGAATATGGTCGTTTAAAGTTCTTGTTTAATAATAAAGGTTTCATGGAACGAATCGATTTTAAACCTCAACTGAATGATACAGAAATCTGGCGCATCATCAACACGGCCGGCGCAACGCATCCTATACACATCCATTTGATCCAATTCCAGATTCTCGACCGCATCCCTTTTGACGCCCAAGGTTTCACAGCGAATGGTTTACTGAATTTTACAGGTCCTCCTGTAAAACCTCCCGTAAATGAACGAGGATGGAAAGACGTCGTCCAATCTCCACCTGGATTTGTAACACGAGTGATTATGCGCTTTGCTCCATTCACCGGTCGCTACATGCTTCATTGTCATATTTTAGAGCACGAAGATCATGATATGATGCGACAATTCGAAGTAGTGGAGCGCAAATGTGGCTGCAAAACCAACTGCACATGCAAAGAGCATAAACCAAAACGCAAATGTGAGTGCAAGAAGAAGTGTACATGTCAGGGTAAGTGTACGTGTAAAAAAAGCTGTACTTGTAAGAAAAAGAAATCGAATCACCCATCGAAAAAAGAACGTCATCATAAAAAATGTCCTACATGTCCTCCTTGTTCCGAAACGTATCGATGCGAATGTGAATGAAAGAACCCCTGTGATATTCTCACAGGGGTTCTTTACGCTTCTATCAAATAGTCATAGAGCATAGCTTCCACGAATATAGCACTTATAAAAAATTTGTAAAGTGAATAAAGATACTCGTGATAAATGCAGAAGAATATTATACATTTGTTAAAGAACTAAAGAATGCTTACCATTAATAATATTAGACTGTATTGCAGAACTATTGGTGATAGTAACATTTTCAAACTGTTTTAGTAATGCATCTGCTAAATACCACATTACGACTGGTGGAATTGCATTACCAATTTGTCTATATGCATCTGCTTCAGAACCAACAAATTCAAAATTGTCTGGAAAGGATTGTATTCTAGCTGCTTCTCGAGGAGTAAACCTTCTATATAGCTCTTTCTCGGGATCAACTAAAAGCACAGGATCACGAGAATTTAAACTTACTTTAGCCAGATGGCTTGTTATCGTTAAACAAGGACCATTTAAATCTTGCCATAACCCTCTTTTCATATTTTTTTTCGCATTTTTCATGCCTTGGACTGCTCTTTCAGAAAAGTAATACTTAGGATCATCTGGTACTAAACTTTTTATTACTTTGTTTAATGGTACCCATTTAACATCATCACTTGTACTAGACTCTGTATGAGTTGGCTCAGGGAATATATAGTTTTTTCCATAATCTTTTCTGACTCCAACAATGAAAACCCGGTATCTCTTTTGTGGTATACCATAATCAGCTGAATTAATTAGTTTTACAGTTAGATTATAGCCACATTTATTAAATTCATCACATACTCTCTGAAAAATGACACCTTTTTTCAAAGTCATAAAACCTCTAACATTTTCTGCGATAAAAAAGTCTGGTTGCTTGTCTTTTAAGACTCTTATCATTTCTTTATAAAGATTTGCACGCTCGTCAAACGGATCCTTAGTAGGATTAACAGTACTGAAGGATTGACATGGAAATCCTCCAACTAAGAGATTGTGATTTGGTATATCTTCTGTAGAAATATTACGTATGTCTTCGCAAACAATGTTATTACCGCCAAAGTTTTGTTCATAAGAGTTTAATGCTTTTCTATCGATATCATTTGCATAAACAATTTCGAAGGGTAGTTTTTTATATTTCTTTCCTATAAATTCAAAGCCACCTTTAATACCGACATCAGACCCACCGCAACCTGCAAACAATGATACTACTTTCATTTAGTTATATTCCTCCTTCTCATCTACTATAAAATCTACAGCATTCTTGGAAAAGTCTAATCTATAAGAAATAGGCTTTGCGCGAAGTATGCCTTCAACGTTTTTTTGATAAGGATCTTTTATTATATAGACCAAAGTCTTTTCAGGTGTGAAGTAAACTCGATAAAGAAAATAAGACCCTCTATGTTGTGTTGCAGCAATCCATTCATTTCTTGTCAAGTTTATTGAGTCAATCCAATTTGGATCATCTAATTTTGGCACTGTTACTCTTTTGGTCGATTTAACCTCTATATACTTTACAAACTCCGAGTCCTCTCCATTTTCTGCAACAACAGATTGAATATCATATCCTAACCCTCTCGTTTTACCTAAGTGAACCACTTTACCAGATAGTCTCACGTCAAATTTTCGAACCCTATCCTTTTCATAAGTTAAAACGTAATTCTCTCCTTCATCTCCTAAAGCCATTTTATCAAAACCATTTACTTTAAATTCTTCTGTTTTATTGGTTTGTTGTAATCTTAAGGAATTAAGCGAGGTTTTAAAAGATATAGTTTCATTTAGTCCAGCATAATATAATTGCCAGTCATCATATAACCTCTTTTTATCTATTGCAGTGTTTAGATTGTATTGATAGACGTCAAATTCAGGTTTACTGTTCCAAAAATCAGCAAATACTTTTATATATTCCTCATCAAGTGAATTAAGATAGACATAAAGTCCATCAAAACGTAATATATTCGCTAGCTCTAATAAATTAAGTTGTTCTCTAATGTGTTGCATATAATAGGAACTTCTCTCTGTTGGGTAATTGACTTTCATAGTCAAGCCCATACTTCGATCATATAATATTCTTTCGACTACATCAGCGGGGTTAACTAGACCTTGTAATACATTTAGAGCGTTCAGTACGTAATAAGCAATATCATCCTTTGTTAAGCGGATTCTCTTTTCTTCTGAGATCTGTAATACTTTAATAACATAAGGAAACTGTCTAATTGATAATTTTTTTTCAATATGATCTTTTATAGTGTCTATTTTATTCATTCCATTAGGAAACTGGAATTTAAAACATATATCCTTAAAGAAGGCGGGTTGATCAGAATCATCTAAATACTTCATAGTTCTACTAGATGGTATAATAATTCCATCTTGTTCATAGTACATACCAAATAATTTCCCTGCTATTTCTGAACGATGGTTGTCTTTTGTCTTTTTAGATATACCATTACCCAATAGCGATGTAACTCTTTTATTGAATTCCTCTATAAACTCTAATTTACTACATGGACAAATATCATCTATTATATTAGCGTATGCCGGAAGTAAGTCATCCAATTTATTCGATGCTTTACCTCTAATAATAATACATCTATATTGTTCTTCTGGATTATACTTCATTTGACTTAGCACCTAACTTTCTATAATTTTTTTTATTTCTAAAGCAAGGGCATAAGATAAAATAGGTGGAACAGCATTACCAACTTGTTTAAGCTGACTTGTTTTCGTTCCATAAAATATAAAGTCATCTGGGAATGATTGTATTCGGGCAGATTCTCTTACTGTAGGAACTCTGTTGGCTTTATAATGAAAGTGATGATTATGTCCTGTGTCAATAGTGAAACAAGGCTTTTTACTATTCATTCTAGTCCATGCTATATTTACTTTTCTTGTATTATGAAGATTTTCAGGTAAGTCCTTATAATTACCACCATCTGGTACTTGTGAGATGATCTCTACTGTTTTTGGTTTATGAATAGTGGCTAAATGATTTTTAACAACATCACTTCTTAATCTCATTAAACTTTGATACTTATTTTGAGGGGGGGTTAAATAGCTCATATGCTCTTCACCATGTTCATCTTCTAGTAAAGGGAGATCACTTATGGCTTCTTCACTGGTTACATATGGATATTTTAATTTTGCTCCATGAACTGGAACTGGAAACTGAAAGTAATCATAAGGAAACTCAAAAAGATCTTTTCTCAACCCTACAAAAAATACACGTTTTCTCATTTGCGGTACACCGTAGTCCGCAGCAGTAAGAATCTTATATGTAACGTTATAGCCTATACTTTCAAGACTCTCAAGAATCCCATCTTTAGCTTTTCCTCCAAATAATCGAACTAACCCTGGAACATTCTCCATCACAAATACTTTAGGTTGAATATCGTTAACAATATTAACAAATGACTTGTATAGTTGGTTTCTTGGGTCATCAAGGATCCTTTTACCTGATATGGAAAAACCTTGACAAGGGGGACCACCTATAATTATGTCTATTTCATTTTTATCTTTATTTATAAATGATAATAATTGATTTGCTGAAATACTATTTAGATCTTCCTCAATCACTTTAGCTTTATTATGATTTTTTTCAAAAGTAACAAGTGCATCTTTCCAGACGTCCACTCCTAAAAGCACATTAAAACCCGCCTTTTCAAAACCAAGTGAAAATCCACCACATCCGCTAAATAAATCTATAACATTCAATGTCAATATCTCCTTTTTCTCTAACTAAAATAATTATTACCGCGAATCTTACATTTTACTTGTATTTTGATACATCCTAGATAGTTTAGGTCCTAAATAATTTTTATAAAATAACTACATTTAATATTCTTCGTAATTTCATTGGTGATTTATTATACCATATACGAACGTAAGATCCTAATATGCAATTTTCACCGAAATAATCTATTAGAGAAGATAAAGTTACTAGTATCGTTAAACTGACATGCAAAGATTTTATTAGATCTAACGAACCGGTGTTTCAGTCTGCTAGAAAACAGGAATACTTAACCAACTACTATAATATAATCTACTTAAATGAGGTGTAGAAATGAAACGAGGAAACACATCCGTATTATTGCGCGTGGCGATTGTTGTTACGTATGTTATCATGATTGCAGCCAATGCACTCGCAAATATACTACCCCTAAATGGACAAACAACAGGTGAGCTGTCAGATAAATACGGAAATCTATTCGCACCTGCGGGATTTACATTTTCCATTTGGAGTTTGATCTATTTACTGTTATTATTCCACGTCGTCTATCAATTGGGGTTGTTTCAAAAAACGAAGAATCCACAACTTTTAAGTCAAGTAGGTAAGTACTTCTGTATTTCATCTTTGTTAAATGCTTCATGGATTTTCTTATGGCATTATGAATACTTACTTTTTTCCGTTGTTGTGATGTTGCTTATGTTGCTAACTCTCATCAAAATCAATACCATCACCTTGAATGCAACACTGACACGTAGAGAAGCATTTTTCGTCAAACTTCCATTCAGTGTCTACTTTGGATGGATCACGATTGCTACGATCGCGAATATTACCGCCTTTCTCGTCTCAATTGATTGGGATGGATTTGGAATATCTGAAGTCACATGGACGATTATCATTTTATTTGTTGGCGCTGCTATCGGAATTATGACTACTATTAGACAACAAGATATCGCCTATGCCCTTGTGTTGATTTGGGCATATTACGGTATTTACTCGAAGCACACTGCAGTGAGTGGATTTAATGGAGAGTATCCTACGATTATTCTATCGATAATAATTTGCTTAGCGCTTATAGCACTGACTATTGTATTCGTTGTTGTGAAAAAGTTACGCAAATAAAAAAGCGCAAAGGAGCAGGCGATTGCCTTTTCCTTTGCGTCAAATAGTTGTGCAATTAGGTTGTGTTATCATACAATACCCAATACATACATTCTACTACAAAACTTATCGTGATGAATTCAACAGCCTTTCCAATCGAGGACGATTAAATCGTTGCACCACGATCAACGGCACGTTAAACAGTACGGCATAGGCAACATTAAGCCAAGCAGCCCAAACTGGATTCCAGAAAAAGAAAAGAAATCCCGGCAAAATAGTTAACCAATGTACACATTCCGCACGTCTTGATTCTAAAAGAAAGTCATAAAGCGATGAATCATCCGCTCCATGCAAATGACTTTTATTGTATCCGCTCGAAATGAACAACGTACCGTCTGGAATATGCCCCTTCCACTTCTTCACGCGGAATAACCGTTGCCAAATTCGTCCTTCCTGTTCCCAAGAAAAACTCTTAAACAAGTGTCCATTCCGCGCAAACCAATTGATAGGAATTCGCTGCGCCGCCACCGATATAGTTAGATGAAAGATCATCCACGCGACTGCATCCAGAAGAATGACTCTATGCAGTGGCAATTCGATCAGCGGCATCCCATCACCCCCTTCATTGGTTCCTTCAACTCATTACCTCACACATTAATATTTCGCCCTTTCCATTGTACACTACCTTTTCGCTTTGATAGATAAAGTGAGTACGTAAAGATAGAAATAAAGACGACCAACAATAGTGGATATAGCGGGAATATCCACCAAATAAAACGACCGACACGTTTAGATGCGACCGCTAATTCAACTGCGTACAGTATATATAAACCAATAGACACCCCTAGCCAACTTGTCGAACTAAAGCCTGAAGCAAATAGCATACTAGCAGCAATTAATGCACCCGCCATCCATGTATAGATCAATACCATAACGAGTGGGTGCGTCGCTGCAGAACCACTTGCCATACTTTTTGAATAGCCTTGTACCATATCGGATAAGCCTCCTGGATACATACGCAACCAGGCTATTCCCTTACCACCATAGCAACGTACAGGCAAATCATGTTGTTGAAACGCCTTCCCAAGCGCCAAATCATCCATTACGGCTCCACGTACGACCGCATGTCCGCCAATCTCTTCATACTGCATCTTATCACATAACAAGCACGGCCCGAATGACCCCCCCGACTTCAAACGAGTTCCTGCAACTGTAAAGACGTTCATACCCGCCATCACAATGAGTGGAAACAGAAATGCCAACTGCTCATACCATTTCTCGGCATAGTGCTCCGGCTGTAAAGACAAAATTCCACCGCTCCCCATGGATTCAAATGATGCGATATAATTCGACAAACTGTCTGGATGTGTAAAGACCGTATCTGCATCCATAAATAGTAATAATTTATTGTTAGCTACCAATGAACCCGCCCAACAAGCAGCAGACTTTCCAATCCAGCCTTCTTCCAATAATTCATTTGAAATTACGTTAGCACCGTAAGATCGTGCCAATTCTCTTGTACCGTCAGTAGAGCCGTCATCTACCACAATCACTTCATACGATACGTGTCGCTGATGAACAATGGATTCAAGTAACGGCTTCAGACGAAACTCTTCATTTCTTGCTGGAATGATAATGGAAACAGAAGATGTGGGAATACCTTTATGCTGAATGGTGGGTACTCGCCAAAAAACTAGTACGCCACATAACAAGCCAAGGAGCGCTATGACAAGTGCAATCAGTAGCAAGATCGATAAGACATCCATCACAAACTCCTCCTCTGTATCATTCCTTTATGATCGTGACCGTTTCACCATATCACGCGTCAGGATCTTATCGCATACTTGTTGACCACTTAGCGTCACCATGGGCATACCGCCACCTGGATTGACTGTACCGCCAACAAAGTACAAATTATCAAAGCGTTCACTATGCTTCGAGTGTTTGAATCCTTTATTCTTCTTTTTATCCGATACCGTCCCATAAATCGCTCCACGGTGAGAGCCATATGTGCGTTCAATATCATGAGGCGTCCAGACATCACGCGTTACGATGTTCTCACGTAAACCTTCTAGCCCCATACGCTCAAGCTTTTCTAACACGTTATTCTCAAGCTTCAAATAATCCGCTGGCGTAAATGGGTTGTCTTGAATATATGGAATATGCGGTAGGATTTTCAGATTTTCGTGACCCGGTAACGTTTGTGAAGGATCTGTTTTATTCGTGTTAACAAGATAAATTGTTGGGTCATCAGGTAATTGCTTCTTCACAAACACTTTATCCATTTGCTTTTTGAGATTCTTGGAGAAGAAGAAGTTGTGATGATTAAGTTGCGGATAGCTCTTCTTTACGCCTAAATGAAGCACCAAGCCTGAACTGGATGGCTCAAACTTCTTCTCGAGTTTTTTCGTGAACTTAGGGTCACTATCGACCATCTTCTGGTAGAACGGAATTACTTCCATATTGGAAATGAAATAGTCTGCCTCTACTATTTCACCGTTAGCCAGTTCAGCACCAATAATTTGGTCTCCAACTGTCTTCATTTTCCGAACACCGATCCCTGTATGTAGCTTGACACCAACTTCTTCTGCCAATTGAACAAGTGCATTAGCTAAATGATGCATTCCGCCCGGTACATACCAACAACCTTGCGCATGCTGCATATAGACCATCATATTTAGTATAGCTGGCGCGTCATAAGGAGAAGAACCAACATATTTAATAAAGTACGACAACATATCGCGCAGATGCGGATTACGTACACGCTTGTCAATTGCACCGTGTACAGTAGAAAACAGATCAAAGCCTTTAATCGACTTGAGTGCACCATGATGTTTAATCACTTCACTCGTGGAGTCCAGTCCTTCTTTGAAGTAGCCCGCTTCCGTCATGTCATACAGACCTTTAGAATAGTTCAGGAACTTCTGATAATCTTTCATATCCTTATGTGATAACTGTGGGTTCATCTGCTCCATCTTTTGTAAATCACCATATAAATCGAGCACTGTTCCGTCGGGGAAGAAAGAACGCCATTCACGCTCTAATCTAAGTATTTTTACGTAATCTGACATACACTTCCCACTATCCTCAAACAGCTTTTCGAAAATATGCGGCATCGTCAAAATGGAAGGGCCCAAATCGAAACCGAAACCGTCTTGCTCCAAGCGATTTAATTTTCCACCTAGATGATTGTTTTGTTCATACAAGGTTACAGAATAATCACGTTGCGCTAATGAAATAGCAGCCGACAGCCCACCTAGGCCACCGCCAATCACCACTACGCGTTTTTGGTTTTCCAACATATAGGGCCACTCTCCTTCTTACATGCTCGCACGGGCAACTAACTTTGCCATTTCCACCGCTGACACATAATTTTTCTGATTAAAACAATCGTATCCACTTTTTCGTACACTATTTAATATTCCTTGATAAACATGTGCTGACGATAATACGGGAAAACGGCTATCCTCATCGAATTCTCCAATATGTTGCGTGAAATTGTCATATAAGTTCTCCGCACGTTTCGCAAGATATTCCCACATAGCCACAAAGTTCTTTGTGATTTGCCCTTCTGACAAAAAAACTTCACTATACTTATAGCGTTCCATTTCCTCTTGTGGCAAGTAAATACGACCTTTGTCTCGGTAATCTTCACCGACATCACGAAGGATATTTGTTAGTTGCATTGCAATGCCGAGATCTTCCGCCACGCGATTCAAGTCCGTCTTAGCGTTACTCGCAATAATGGGTAATAACATTTTTCCTACAGAACCTGCCACATACTTACTATACGTTTCCAATGAACTAAGATTCGATGGGCTCATAAAATGAATATCCATACGTTGCCCTGTCAGTTGTTCATAAAACGGTTGTAAGTCCATATCGAAACGATTGAATACGTCACGTAAAGCTCTCCATAATGGATGATCTACTTCTTGGCCTTTTGCAAAATGATTGAGTTCATCTGTCAATCGATCCAACGCAATAAGTTGTAAACCGCTTGTATTATTTTCATCTACACTATCATCTGCAGTTCGGCAAAAGGCATAGATAGCATATACTGCGCGTGCTTTATCTTTTGGTAGATTTGAGAACGCGTAATAAAAGCTCTTTGAATGACGCTTGATGATTTTTTCACAATAGGCATAGTCAGAAGCTATAGTCGATGATCGATCGATTACCATATGAATTCTCCTCTCAAGTTGCTTGGAATAATATACCTCTATCATCATGCATGAGTTCTTCTGTCGCGATTCGTGCGGAAAGAAGAACAATCGGCACCCCTGCACCTGGATGTGTACTACTACCTGTAAAGTATAAATTTTCACAATGCGTTGCTTTACTTTGTGGACGTAAATGATTACTTTGGCTAAGTGTTGGCTGCAACCCGAATGTTGCACCATTTTGTGCGTTGAAACGTTCTTCAAAGTCTTTCGGCGTCATAAAGCTTTCAGACACAATTTCATTTTCCACGTTTTCAAAGCCTTTTACTTTCTTCAATGCTTCTAGAACGTAGTGGCGATAATGCTGGATTGTTTCTTCATCCCACTCGTATTGTGAACATGAACGGTCGGAAACAGGTACTAGAATATACAAACCATCTTTACCTTCAGGTGCCAATGAAGGATCCAACTTGGAGCCAATATAAACGTAGAAAGATGCCTCTTCTAGTTTCTTACCAGTAAAAATATCATCCAAGTTTTCTCTCAACTTCTCATTGAAGATAAAGTTGTGTGCAGTCTTTATTTCTTCATATTTCTTATCCATTCCGAGATACATCAGGAAGCATGAACAAGAGTATTTCATATTATCTATTTTCTTATCTGTGTACTTCCCTTTAGAAGGCACATCTTTCACCAAATTTTTCATTGCGTATGGGAAGTCCGCATTGCACATTACATAATCGGATTCGATGAACTCACCCGCAACTTGTATACCTTTTGCTACTCTATTTTCAATGACTATCTCCTCGACCGGTGTATTGTAATGTACTTTGCCACCAAGCTCTAGGAACAAACGCTCAAGCGATGATGCCATAGTGTACATTCCGCCTTTAATAAACCAGACACCGTAGAGGAATTCGATCATCGGAATCATCGTATATAGTGACGGTCCACTATAAGGAGAAACCCCAATATATAATGTCTGGAAACTTATCATCTGCTTTAGACGTTCATCTTTAATGTACTTGCTCATAAATGCATCCGCTGTGTCAAACGTCTTCAGCTTCAAACCTTGTTTAAGTACAGACAAGTTATAGAAATCCGATGGTTTACGGAATGGCTTCTGCAAGAAATGTTCTTTCGCCACTAGGAAACGCTTATAAATCACTTGCAAGTATTCTAGGAATCCAGCCGCGTCATCTTCGCTTATTCCTTCGAACACTTCCATCAGTTTTGATAGTTCAGCAGAGATTTCATAGTGATCCTGTGGTTTGTCGCCAAAGTATACGCTATACATTGGATCTAAACGTTCCATAGGAATATAGTCATCGGGGTCTTTTCCACACAGATAAAAAATTTCTTTATATAGATCAGGCATCATTACAATGGTGGGCCCTAAATCGAATTGATAGCCGTCTTGTTGAATACGGTGCATCTTACCTCCAGCCATAGATTCCTTCTCAAATAGCTCTACTTGATAACCCGCGTGTTGAAGTCGGGTGGCACTCGCGAGTCCTGCTACACCCGCGCCAATTACGTTTACCTTTTTCTTCATTTTTTACATCTCCTCACTTCTAGTGTGAAACAAACATTGTACAGAGTTGTATAATCAATGGAATAATTACAAGTTTCGCAATAAAACCTTATACAATGGTTATACACTATTATAAGATTTTTCACAAGTAGTAGAGTTAGCATTTTTAAAATTACGTGAAAAAGCCCCTAATCTCATAGCAAGATTAGGGGCTTTTTCATGTAATCTATTGTAGATTTATACAGAAAAACTACAAGTTACTCTTATTAACAGAAACAAATTCTATACCCTTTCCTACAGCTTCATCTAAGTAAATAGAGAGCTTGTCCAACATATGAGCTGGTGCACGGTCATCGGCACCTCGGTTAGTGCCGTCGTCGTGTAGTAAAATAATCGAACCGTCAGCTGGGACGTTACGCAAGCCTTCTAGTAGTCCTTGCTCGCAACTATTTATTTTCCAGTCTTTGAAGACATGTGACCAGAGGACGATTTGATACGGTCTGGTGACGAATAGTGTTGCTGCGTTCATAAAACCCCATGGCGGTCTGTATACTGTTGGTGATTCTCCTGTAATATCGAAGATGGCACGATGGGTTTCCTTAATTTCTCGTGACAACATAGAAGGCGTTAGCAACCAGCTAGATGTATGGTTGTCGTGATGAATACCGATTTGATGACCTTCTTTGTGCATACGTTCGACAACCTCAGGATAGTCTCGAACATGTTGGCCCACTACGAAGAATGTTGCTTTGATTTGATGTTGCTTAAGTAAATCGAGCAGTTGCATTGTGTAAACGGGATTGGGTCCATCGTCAAACGTTAAAGCAATGCCTCTTCGTTCTGGCAGACGTTTCATGACTCGGTACCCTGTTGACCGGATCAAGGCGGTAGCTCCCATGCCATAGGCAAAAGGAAGAAGTGCAGCTGCTCCTGCAATCCAGGCAATGTTTTGTTTTTTCATACTAACTCACTTCCTTTTTCTTTAGTATAGAGTGTATTTATTCGTAATTCAAAATCATAACTATGTATCCATTCTATTCTGACCACTAAACTTTATCCTGTATTGACTCTTTTTAAAGTATCAGATTCCCTTTATTCTAAATCTAATACTTTTATACGTGAGGATGGTACAGACCATGCAGAAAACACAAAGTTATCCTACGCAACGAACAAAGACATTTGATTTAATACTGACGTCCATGCTTGCATCACTCGTGTTCGTCGCTACACTTTTACTTAATATTAAGCTGCCTCTTGGAAACGGTGGACTGATTCACCTCGGTACTGCCATGTTGTTCATTGTCTCTATTTTATTCGGACCTAAAAAAGGGATGATCGCAGGAGCTATCGGAATGGGCTTATTCGACCTCGTCAGTGGCTGGGCGTTGTGGGCACCTATCACTATCCTGACACGTGGCTTGCAAGGGTATATTGTTGGTAAAGTTGCATGGTCAAACGGCCGTAAAGGAACAAGCTTCAAATTTAACCTACTCGCCATGCTGATTTCGATACCACTCACTGTTGCAGGCTACTACGTAGGAGAAAGTATACTCTACAACAGTTTAATCATCCCGCTTGCTTCCATACCAGGTGATCTAGTGCAATGCGCAGTGGGAATAGCAATTGCTATTCCGGTTTGTGCGATGTTGAAAAAGGTTTCCATGTTTAAATAAACACTACCCACTGCAAAAGCAGTGGGTAGTGTTTATTTATATGTACTATTCATTTTCTAGAACTAAACGAGTTAAGTGTATATAAAAGTGAATTCATTAAAAAAACTCTACTACGAATCACATCGTAGTAGAGTTTTATGATTCTAACAATTAGTTATGAACTACTTCTTTCTCCAGCTCATTCTCTGTCAGTTTTAATGTTTTGGAAGTAGATGCATGCATGTCCTTCAATAACTCAGGATGCTCTGCTAATGCTTTACCAAATGAAGGAATCATCTCCTTCAACTTCGGCTCCCAGTCGCTTACTTGCTCAGGGAAGCACTTGTTAATAAGGTCCAGCATAACTGCTACTGCAGTAGATGCTCCCGGAGAAGCTCCTAGCAACGCTGCAATTGAGCCATCCTTATCTGTTACAAGTTCCGTACCAAATTGTAGCGTCCCTTTGCTATCTGGAGTATCTTTGATAACTTGTACACGCTGTCCCGCCGTCCATAAATCCCAATCTTCGCTCTTCGCATCTGGAATAAATTCACGCAGTTCATTGATACGTTGTTCTTTTGTTTGTACTACTTGTTCTACCAAATACTTAGTCAACGACATATTCTTTGCACCACATGCTAGCATAGTCGTTAAGTTATTAGGTTTTACAGAACCAATTAGATCCATCATAGATCCTTCTTTTAAGAACTTCGGTGTGAAGCCTGCAAATGGTCCAAACAGCAAGGATTTTTCGCCGTCTATATAGCGAGTGTCCAAGTGTGGAACGGACATTGGCGGTGCACCGACTTTAGCTTTACCATATACTTTTGCATGATGCTTTGCAATGACATCTGGGTTTTTACAAACCATGAATACACCGCTAATTGGGAATCCACCAATGTGCTTACTTTCAGGAATACCTGTTTTCTGAAGCAATGGAAGACTTCCGCCCCCGCCACCAATGAAAACAAATTTAGTTTTATGGAATTCAAGCTTTCCATCTTTATTATTCTTTATTTTTAATTCCCATTCGCCATCACTTGTACGCTTGATATCTTCTACTTGATGACCGTAGTTCACTTCAACGTCCACTTTTTGCATGTGCTCGATTAACATACGAGTCAACGCACCAAAGTTTACGTCCGTACCTGTATCAATTTTTGTTGCAGCAATTGCTTCATTGACAGTACGGTCTTTCATGATTAACGGAATCCACTCTTTCAACTTCTCCGGATCTTCGGAAAACTCCATTCCTTGGAATAGTGGATTTGCTGTCATCGCTTCAAAGCGCTTCTTCAAATACTTCACATTGTCTTCACCTTGTACAAGACTCATGTGTGGCAGTGGCATTATAAATTGCTCAGGATCTTTAATTAATTCTTTCTCGACTAGATGTGACCAAAACTGCATAGAAAGCTGGAATTGCTCGTTTACTTTAACCGCTTTCGCAATATCTACAGTACCATCCGGTCTTTCAGAAGTGTAATTCAGTTCACACAATGCTGCGTGACCTGTTCCTGCATTATTCATCTCATGCGAGCTTTCTTCACCTGCTCTATCCAGTTTCTCGAACAAGGAGATGTTCCAGTCTGGCGCTAATTCCTTTAGCATCGTTCCTAGTGTCGCACTCATAATTCCGGCACCAATTAAAATAACATCTGATTTAGTTTGTCTATTACTCATTTTGACCTTCCTTATATGTGAAATTTACAGAAACGTAAATGTTCCTAAATAAGGCGTCACAGCATACATGGCGCGTACTAGGAGCACTTTATTCTGTCTTGGTTTGACCATACAACTACTACCATCTTTTCTAGTATACATCAAATATAACGAGGTTTAAAGAGACTTGTCTGTTTGTTTGTGAAGATAATCACAATAAAGTGTCAGAATTCTGTTATATTTTCTTTTTATTTTAGCATTGAGAAATTTCATGTTAATAGATCTTCTGAAATCACTTTAAATCCTTCAATAATCGTATCTTCTTCTACTTCAATCAAAATACATTGCTTGCCATCATAGTTGACCTGCTTCACATATTTCAAGTCTTGTGGGCTGATAGAAATATTGGCTACTTTGGTTTCAATTTTAATTGACTTCGATGTATAGCTAGGGACAATGTGAGCCGCCTTCATTTCATAAGATGTGTCATCGACTATAGTCTGGAAAGCCGTTTCTACCGCTTCTGTATTGACGTAGTCGACACCGCTCATTTTCAACACACGCTCTACTTGCTTCGCATCAATTACTGGTGGCTCTTCCGGTTCTTCCTCTTCTTCATCCACTACAGTCAACCTGTAGATTGCCTCGTAGACATTTCCTAGCGTTTCCGTATCTACTTCGCCACCTACTACTTGTTTAACAATCTCCTCGAAAACAGCTTTATCGTCAGCGGCAGTAACTACTTCTTCTCCATTCAAGACATTCTCTATAAACGCATAGTCGGGCTTATTCGCTTTACCGGCTGCATACAAGACATGGTTTACATCAGCCGAATTGTCTGTAAAGCAAGGGAAGAGAAAGCCGCCGATGGGTGATGCTAGATTAATGATAGGATCAAGCATCGTATTCGATTTAAATTCACGCTCTTGAAAATCAAATACGATAGAGCGCTTCGGCAAGTCGGTGTGATTCATACTGCATAGAATAAACGGTGTCGTAAACACTTCATCACGCATATCGATTTCTGTCTCTTCACTGTTACGTTTGGTCTTTTTAAAGTAGTTCCCACGAACAAATGTGATGACAAGATCTTTTTCATATTGGACATCTTTCACCATCTTCAATGCCAAATGCTGCATCTCAGTTTTCCAATCATCTACTTCTTCTGCCTGCAAACCTTCATACAATAACTTTTGTGTGTGTTCCTCATTAGGCTCTTCTTCCTGACGTTCGAACTTCACTTCAAATAACTTCATACCTAGCTTACCGCCAAGTACTTTCTTGAAGTTCGTCATGAATAATTCCTGTTGTTCACGGTCCAGCAAAGCAAAGGCCTGACTTTCCTCATGATAAATCTCACTGCTTTCCTGTCTAATATACACATGGTAAATATCAGTGATTGTTAGAAGATCTGTATCTAATTTAAATCGTTTACGAATATCTGCAATATCGTTCTTATTCATTTTCGTTCCCACTTCCTAACTGATTTAAATGAATTGATTCAACACGTTGGATGATGTTATCACACTTATCTGGAAAAAATTAAATAAATTGTACATAAAAAACGAAAAAACGGGTACACAATGGAGTGAGACTAAAAAATGTATACAAGGAGTAGTGATTTCATGTCAGAAAAACTATTTACAGCCACAGCAACTGCTAACGGAGGAAGAGAAGGTCATGTTGCGTCTTCCGATCAAGTAGTTGAATTCGATACGGCAATGCCTGGAACAAAACGAGCGAAAGAATTAGAGCGCTCTACTAACCCCGAGCAATTATTCGCTGCGGGTTACGCGGCTTGTTTTGACAGCGCACTTCAACTCGTCGCAAGCAAAGAACGCGTTAAATTCTCTTCCGAAGTCACAGCAAACGTCAGCCTGTGTAAAGACGAATCGGACGGTGGCTTCAAGCTAGAAGTAGAACTACAAGTAAAAGGTACAGACATTGAAAAAGCACAACTAGAAGAACTAGTAGAAAAAGCACACCAAGTCTGCCCTTACTCTAAAGCTACAAGAGATAATATTGCCGTTACATTAACAGTAGCCTGATTACAAAATCGTACGAACACAAGATAGAGCTGTCCCCGAATTCGTGATGACGATTTCCGGGACAGCTTTTTAAAATAGTATAGGATGTAACGTCGTTGAACCTACTTCAGCGCTAGCAAATAGCTCTCGTTTAGTAAGTATTAAACAACTAAGTCTTTACCTATCGCTAGTAATAGAGAAATAAACTAGTTGATCGTAAGTGGAAGGCGGTGACTCCCCGATGGATCAGCGGCTCAAGCCACGCCCATGGGAAAGCGTTCGCCTGGAATGTCGATCAACGGTGCCCCCACCTCACTAATTCTACTGAATATGCCCTACTAACTTATTTCAATCTATCAAGTAACTCCAAAATAGCAGTAGTCGTCTGAGTCATCTGCTCTTCATTCGATATAGTAGCCTTGCCGTCACCCTTCTGCTCACCGTAATCACCAAACTCCGCATGATTACCACCCTTTATCTCCAAGAACTTCGCATCACTAGGCATACTAGCCTTAGCCGCTTTAATAGCCTTCGCATCTGCCACTTCATCACGACTCGCCCAAATCGACAACACATCCACCGACGTTTCACTCAAATCAGTGTGACTACCAGGATAAGAGGCCAACAACACTAGCGCAGCAATCTTATCGTGACGTAATGCATAATCAGATGCCGTGACACCGCCTAAAGAATGCCCACCAATCGCCCATGTAGTAATTTCAGGATGCTTGCGTATGACTTTATCCGCTCGATCAGGTGAAAAGATGGCCATCTTCAACGGCAAGTGAGGAATGACCACAGTATAACCTTCTTTTGCCAGCTCTTTTGCCATCGGGGCGTAGGCTTCTGCCTCTACTTTTGCACCTTGATAAAAAATAAACCCGATATTCTTTTTATTCGAAGTCGGTTCAAACACCAACTCTTTTTCATTTTCAACTGTTACTTCCGAATCTGATTGCAAATGATCTTCTGCGTAAGACTGCGCCTTATAATAAAAGCTAGCAAATACGAAGAAACCAACCGCGATGATCAATAGGAAAATAGCGAGTCCAATAAATAACTTAAACTTCCACGACTTCTTTTGTTTCATACTCGATCCTCATTCCAGTTTATTTCTTCATGATCTCGATGAAATGCTTTAACACTCTAGCCGTCAAACCCCAAACGGTATAATTGCCATATTCATAAAACCATTCTTCAAGTGAATGGCTTCTAAATTTATATTGATTCCCGTTCATGATCTTTTCGAATGGGAAATTATCCGGTGGTGCTGTTTCGACTGCTACGGTATGCATATAGGGCTCATGTTCTATCAACCAGTCCAGTGGAATCGCAAACACTTCTTCCACTTCGTCTTTATTATAGCTACGAATAATTTCATTGTAATCAACGACTGCCACAAACGGATAGACAACGAATGAAGGCGATGCTATATATGGACTTAACTCTCCTAGTACTTGCACCGTCTTCGGATTAACTCCAAGCTCTTCCTGTGTCTCTCGTAAAGCAGCTTCCATCGGTGATGCGTCTGTTATATCTATTTTGCCACCCGGAAAGCTAATATCACCCGGTTGCTTTCTCATCGTGAAAGAACGCACTTCAAATAGTACATGCCATTCTCCATCCGCTTCTACTAACGGAATAATAACGGCTGAACGGAATGCTGTCTCTTCCCCAATAAATAAGGATTTGTTATCGAATAATTTATTTTGTAGTTGCTCTAAGTCCATGAAGTCCCCCACCTCATTGTTTTCATCTATCGTATCATTACCAGACGAATCCTTAAAGAAATTAAAAAGAGCTACTCGTAAAGAGCAACTCTCCATATTATCAATATATGTCAGCGCTTCACGAGTTTCCCTTGCACTACATATCGTTTATCTTTACTATTCACAGAGTTATTACACGTAGACAGCGTGACAATTCGATCTTCAGGTCCGACTTCAACAGGCATATCGATTAGCGACCGTGCTTCAACTTCTCCTAAAAACTCACTGAATTCTTCATTCGTCTGAAAGTCTGTTTCAATATAATAAAAATCAATCGTCGTTTCATAGGCTGCGAATACTTCAATATCATAGCCATCATATAACGTATCGACATAAATAATAGGGTGTGCGTCTGCATAGTCTTGTTCACCAAATTTTTTCAAACTACCGAACATCGTATCATTTCTCATTGCATGGCCATAGAGAACCGTGTTTTGACTCATGTCTTGGATATCATTACGAAAATCCATAAAGACACTTCCCGCACGGCTACTTTCTCGAGTGAAGTTTCGATTTAAGTAATAGTCATTGTCTTCAGCTTGCAGTATGGGATTATGTAACTTGGTACCTTCCACAGACACCCATCCGACAATATCCTCATTCACTTTATGCAATTTTTCAAATTGCCTACGCATTGAATACTCACCTAACGAATGTTCTTGCGACGTTTCTTCCGCTACAGCTAGTTGCTTCGTATCTTCAAGAGCTGTCTCATATATTTGTTGCGTATCTTTTAACGAACTGGCTGATTCCACGTAAGTGTACAAATACTGTACGAGTAAATAGCCTGAGTAGAGAAAGACTGCCAGATAAACGAAAGGCAACAGTTTCGACAGACGTTTTTTCATCAGCTTCCCCCCTAAATGCCAAGGGACATCATGTAAAGGCCTAATTCGTCATCTTCCTTGAATACGGCATTGACTCCATACACTTCTTTAATGACATCCTTTGTAATGACCTCACGCGGTGAACCTTCTGCAATAATGCGACCATTCTTCATCATTATAATTTCATCGCTATATCGAATTGCCTGATTGATATCATGCAACACCATGACGATCGTCAATCCATAGTCTTCATTTAGTGACTTTACGAGCTCCAATAATTCAATCTGATAATAAATATCCAAATAGGTGGTCGGCTCATCCAAGCATAGTATTTCCGATTGCTGTGCAAGTGCCATGGCAATCCATACACGTTGACGCTCTCCGCCAGATAATGCCTCTAAGTCTTTATGCCGCTTGTCTGTCAGATTCGTGACGGACAATGCCCAATCTATAGCCTTTTGATCTTCATCCTGATTTCGTTGCAATAATGTTTTATGAGGCAACCGGCCAAAGCTGACCAATTTTTCAATCGTCAAGTCTTTTGGCACTTCATTCTGCTGATACACAATAGCTAGTTTTTTTGCGAATTCTTTCGGCTTAAACATCACCAAGTCACGATTCTCGAGTGAAGTTGTGCCCGACTTCGGCATATTGCTTCTCGATAGAACGCTGAGTAATGTCGATTTCCCACAACCATTCGGGCCGATAATCGTTGTAACTTTCCCTTTAGAAATAGACGTAGAAACGTCATCCAAATGATTCGTTATATTATCGTGTGATACAATAATGCGCTTCATTTCCATAACAAGTCACTCTTTTCGCAGTAAGAATATTAAGAACGGTCCACCGATAATCGCCATCAGCGTTGAGGCTGGTATTTCAAGCGGCGCTACTATTGTACGCCCCAGTGTATCCGCAAGTAGAATAATCAACGCCCCTAAAAGTGCAGTGAATGGTATGAGCACTTTGTGATCATACCCTACTAACCTACGGGCAATGTGTGGCACAAGCAATCCAACAAACGAAATCACACCCGCCACTACAACCGATATTGCTGCCAATAACACTGCTACTGCCGCTATAATTAAACGGGCACGGGCGACATGGAAGCCAATACTTTTTGCTGTCTTATCTTGCAACACCAATAAGTTACACCAGCTGTATAATGCAAAAGCTAACACCAATCCGATCGTTCCGTACGTCGCAATCGTCGAGACATCACTCCATGTACGCATCGTCAAATTTGAACCGATGATACTGGAAGCTGAGACATTTAATGAACCACCAAAGCTGATGAAAGCTTCAGTGAGTCCCGTGAACATAGCATTGATCGCGATTCCAACAAGAATTAATTTTAACGGGCTAAGACCCGATTTCCACGATAGTGCAAACACTAGAAAACAAGCGAATGCACCGCCCATAAATGCAAATAAAGGCGTCATGAAAAAGAGCGCCGGGAAGAATGAAATAATGAATAACTGTACAAACGCCGCACCGGAAGATATTCCGATAATCCCTGCATCCGCCAATGGGTTACGCATGACAGACTGTAGCAAGACACCCGATACCGACAATGCCGCCCCTGCAAATATTGCGACAATCATGCGAGGAAATCTCAAATCACGAATCGCTTCCATCTGACTGTTACCTTGTTCAAAGAGTGCACCAAAAAATTCAAAGAATCCCATTTTGATGCTGCCTGTCGTAGCTGAATACACGATAGTTACGACAAGCAACAGGGATACGATTATATAACTAGTTATTCTTTTTCTCATGACGGACTTCCTTTTCAAACGAAATTCATCGAGTTATCGATAGAATATCTTCATTAGCTCACTTAATGCCTCAGGTACTTGCAAAGAAGCCGTTGTACCGAATAACTCTTCTTCTAAATCATATACTTTACCATTTTTTACAGCATCGAAATGTTTCCATACATCATTTGTTTGAAACTCTTCGTTGAACATTTCCACGACCTCATCCGGCATGCCGTGTGATAGACGCAAGATAATGTCTGGATTACTATTATGAAGATACTCCGTATTGGATGATAAGTATTCAGGATCCTGCCCTTCCATTACATTCGTTCCCCCTGCACGTTTCACTAGGTCACCTGCGTAGGAATTTTCTGTAGCTACTAAATAACTGCCTGGAATACCGAGTAAGATCAAAACGCTTGGCCCTTTACGGTTCGCAGCCACAACTTCCGCTGCTTCAATTTTCTTCTGTAGATCCCCTACTAATTTATCTGCTTGTGCTGTACGATCATAACGCACTCCAAGACCTTGGATTTCTTCCATCATCGAATCGATACTTTGAAAGTTCAAAAATGTCGCGGGTATATTCAATTGCTCAAATCCATCTTCAAGATCATATTCCAATGTAGAAACAGATAAGAAATCTGTCGTGTCCAAGGATTTCACGATTTCCATATCGGGCGTCATGGCATTACCAATAGTAGGAAGTCCGTCGAAACGGCTTGCCATTTGTTTTTCAGATTCAGGAATAGCGATAGCATCTATATCTAACTTATCGAGAATTTCTGCAATAACGACAGTACCGGCAATAATTCGCTGATCACTTGTTGTATCTGTTTCACTCTTCACTGCGTCATCTGCTGAAACAGCCTTTTCTTCTTTATCATTACCGCATCCTGCGATAATCGCTGCTGTCATGATTGCCAACATCAGCAGTATATATTTCCACTTTTTTTGCACAATGTAATCCTCCACTCGTTATTTATCACTTATCATGCTGTTTTTCTTTGTCAGCCTGCGTAAAAATAAAATACCCGACAGCATACATAATGATAATAATACACCGATTCTCAACACATCAAACGGTATTGTCTGATCGGTCTCCTCGTTCATTGCCACCTCTTCAGGTTCACTTGCTACTTGTGCAACGACTTGATCTGGTTGTTTCTTTGCACCGTCCACTGTACGATCAAACTCCAGTTTTTCTTCCGTCAGAAGAGGAGGTACGTCTGTCTGTACTGGCTGCTTTTCTTCGGATGACTTATCCAATTTTTCATCTTTTTTCGTAACGGTAGATGGTTTCTCTGCAGTAGTAGATTTTGCAGGTTGCTCTACTCGCTTAGTCAATGAAGAAACAGCTTTACTATTTGAAGCTTCCTTACGTAGAAACTTCGCCGTTTGTTGCTGGTTGAAAACAATTTGCAAAAACTCTTCTTCTACATGTGAACTCACAGGGTTCTCCGCTTTCATCCAAACGCCTATCCCCTTCTGGAAGTCTTCTACTTCAAACTGCAAAATACGCGTATCGGTTTGCGATACTACTTTAGGTTCCACTAAATTTCCTTGCTGCTCTACAGTAAATCCCTTGACCTTGCTAGGATGAAGTATTTCCAACTGTGCATAGAATCGATGATCACGTTCAATAACACGAATTACTGGATTGACATAGTCATTCATGGCAGACAATTTTCCAGCTAACAGCAGTTGATAGTGTATCGTATCATCACCTGCCTGAATTGACTGTATTGGTTGGCTTTGATCAAACGCTGGCAATGACTGTTGCTCGATGAGGAGTTCAGAAGAAAATGTTTGCTGTGCATGTTCTTTCGCTAATCTATACGTTCCTGCTAGTTCAATCTTTTGTTGTACATCCTTAATATCAAACTGAACTAAATTTTCTGCTCTATTCAGCCGGGTACTCATTTTGTTCCCTTGCTGCATGGCAGTGATATGCGTTAGGATGTGATCATTTTTCGCTGAAATCGATAACGTATAGCGATCTTCCTTAACAGTTAACGTAGCCTGCTTAATAAATAAAACATCTGTATCCTCTGCTTCATGTGATAGAAAATTTAGTTCAACTTGATAGTCATCCGTTGCGTTAGTTTTGCTTTCATTTGCATTTACAGAATGAAAAGGAAGCCACGCTGAGATGAGTAGCAAAAGTAGAGGCAACCAAACAATTCTTTTCATTTCAAACGTACACTCCTTTACATATCGTGTAAAACGACAGGAACTTCCTTCCGCATGTAAAAAAGCGAAAGGAAGTATCTGTATTTACTCTTATTTTTTCATGAAGTTCAATGAACCGTTTAGAATTTTAGCCATTTGTGTACGTTGTAGGGAATCGCCAGAGTTGATCAAGACTTTACCATTCGGCTGTTTTGCGCCTGTCATGATTTTTTCCGCGTATAACAATGCAAATGCTTGCTTCGCTTCAGGATCTGTAATGACTTTTCCATCTGCATAGAACGGAAGAGTTGTATCTCCTTTTTTGATTTCTTTACCTTCTGCAAATTGAATTGCACGGTACAACATCAAAGCACCTTGCTGACGAGTCAACGTGTTATTCGGGTTGAACTTTTCATTCGTTTGTACAATGCCTGCTTCCGCTAGAGCATTGATTGCGCTGATCCGTTCTTTATCTGTGATTTTACCTAAGTCTTTAAATCCAACATCTTTAGTTGTGTCGAGATTTAACGCACGTGCTACCATTAATGCAAACTGTGAACGTGTAATGTTGTTGCGTGGATTGAACTTATCCGCACTTTTTACAATCCCTTTATCAAGCAACGCAAGGATTGCTTCTTTGTTGCCGTCTTTATCAATATCTTTAAACGGATTTACGACTGGTGTAGGGTTTGGTTTCACTTCATTAGTGAAGTCCAGTTGTACTTTATGGTTTGCATCATACTTAACAGGTCCTTCATTTACAATAACGTGAAGGTCAGCATTCACTAACTTTGTTAGGTCTGCTACTTTAAATGTGTATGTGCGTGCCCCTGTTGATTTGTCATCTGTTGCAATTGGGATTTCCTTGCCAGCGATTTTGAAGCCGTGGATGTAACCGCCTTTAGGGAAAGTAAGAGTTACTTCATTACCATCGGTTACTTTCTTTACTGAAGCTGTCGATGACATGTAATCCTTCATGATCGACTCTTCTTTTGTTCCATCTTTGTAAACTTTTACATTTACTTTACTAATTGTTTCTGCATCTGTGTCTGCTTTAGCGACCGTTGCTTTGAAATCGAATGGATACCACTTATCCATGTTAGCAGGTGCATATACAACATGGATTTTGCCTGAATGTATTTCATCCGCTACTACTGGGAAAGTATAAGTCGTTGTGCCGTCCGCATTTTTAACTTCCGTTGCATCAGCAAACTCTTCTCCTTGTTTCGTTTGAAAGCCTGCAATCATAGGAGCTGATTTAACTGCAACCGTTACCTTCGCATATGTTACTCCATCTTTTTCTACCAACGTACCTTGTGGAATGAGGTGGCTACTGATTGCAGGTTCTGGTGTAGTTGTACCTGATTTATAAACATGAAAGTCAACTACTTGATCCACAGCAATCGTCTGTTTCAAAGCCGACACTGCTTGATCACTTGTGCTGATCGGGTTAGCGGATGCTGCTGTTGGAATAGCGATAGAAGCTGCTAATAGTGAAGCAAGTACTACTTTTGTTGCGCGAGATGATGTTTTTTTCGTCATAATTATTGTTCCCCCTGTTTTTTTTGGAATCTAGTTCTATACAATAAAAATGCAGAACCTGCTAATACAAAGATTAATAGGTACGGCGTTGAATCACTAGTTTGCGGATTCTTTACTGGCTTTTGGGTAGTAGGCTTTTTTGTTATAGTACCTGTGCTCGTATTGGTATTCGTGTTCGTGTTAGCACTTGGTGGAGTAGTATTCGTTGCAGGTGGTTTTACAGCTGGTGGTGTAACGGCAGCTTTTTCTTCAAACACCAAGTCAACTGTATACTCGTGGTGATAATTGATATCCTCGACATCAACTTTCATAGGAATCTTCACTGGTTTAGAAATGTCATTTACACTAAACTCTACAACTCTTGTATCGGCTTTAAGATCTTCATTGACTACTTCTGCTCCGCCCGCTGGCTCAAACTTCGTAATCCAAGAGCTGTTCTTAAGAGTAAGCTGTACGATGGCAGAACCATTCGTTACAGTGACGAGTGCTGGCTTTTGAAAGTAATCATTAGCAATAGATGCATTAGAGCTGTCTGGCTGGTTTACTTGATAGTTTAATTGCTGAGTACCATCCGCTATCTTAGCGGACGCTTGTGGCAAGCCAACTGTCAGCACGAAAAAACTTACAACTAAAAAGTACAAAAATGTTTTTTTCACTTGTACATAATCTCCTCTCACTTGTCATTTTTCATGCTACATAAATCCAATAATTGATTGCCAATTGTCGGATAGACTTCTACTTCTAAAGTATCTCATAAATAGCCCCATACATGAAAGGAAGGCACTCAAACGTCTATTTTTTTATGACGACTATGTGACGATTTTAAGAGATAAATGAGAACGGTTATCATTTAATATATCTTTTATTGGCCACTATGTCAATCATATTTTGGAAAATTATTTCAATTTATATTTCAGGCTTTTTAGTTAGTCACGAACTAAGGGGCTTTGCATAGTCTAGATAGATACGAGTTAAGAATGAAAGGAGTTTTATAATGAATCTTGAATCTTTTAGCGGTGTCGTAATGGTGATAAATGATTTTTACACCGGGCAAAACAACGACTCAGGTTGCTACATGCTAATGACAGTCGATAATGGTCGCGGAAACGTTGTTAACTTTGTAGTAGAACCAACAACTTATTTCGTCCATCAAGTGAAAATTCATGTTGGCGATCACGTTACAGGATTTTATGATGCGGACGCCGCCACTCCTATGATCTATCCTCCTCAATTTAGAGCCATTGTTATGTCAAAGGATTCTAAAAGCGAAAATATCAAAGTGGACTCCTTCAATCGTCGCTTACAAAGTAGCGATGGAACGCTTCAGCTAAATCTATCTCCACAAACTGAAATACTGTCTACAAATGGTCAGTATTTTACAGGAAATATAGCAGACCGGAATTTGATTGTGCTGTACGGTTCGGCAACAAGAAGCATTCCCGCGCAGACTACGCCACATAAAATCATTGTAATTTGTACATGAAGATTATAACTATTAGAAAACAGGGATACGTCGCTATGACGTATCCCTGTTTTATAGTCGATAAAATTCTTGTGTTCTAGTATATATCTCTTCATAGACTTCTTCTAGATCGATCCCTTTGATGACTGCTATGCTCTTCATACTCTCATGGACCATAGAGGGGTGCGTTAACTTACCTTTGAACATCTCCTCAAAGGACCAAGGCCCATCGGTTTCTACCATTAGTTGACTGAGTGGAACACTTTCTACTAATTGTTGGATCTTTGGCCTATATACCACTTCAGGCGTTACTGAAATCATATAGCCATTTGAAATAATTCGATGCAAAACACGATCTTCTCCTTTAAACCAGTGGAAGTGGGCGCGAGAAACTGAATACTTTTCCAGTAACTCACACACTATTTCCGCATCTTCGTACACCGCATGTAAAGCGATTGGTAAATCAAGTTGTCCAGCCTTTCGGATAAAACACTCTAACAAATGTACATAAGGAGCTAAATCCAGGCCGGGCCGTTCTCGTCTCAAATAATAAGGCAACCCCACTTCTCCAATAGCCGTTAGACTTTCTGCATGATCATCAATTAGTCTTAAAATAGATAATGCTTCTTGTTCTGTCGGCAAAACTTGTTCGGGGTGGTAACCAATTGCTGGTTTGATTCTATCATCTGTTTTTGCAAGGTTTAGTTGTCTTACAGAAGACTCAAGATTATTCGAGACCGAAACTAGTGCAGTTACATCATTTTGCTCCAATTC
Source organism: Sporosarcina sp. P26b (assembly GCF_002743245.1). Taxonomy (NCBI): domain Bacteria; kingdom Bacillati; phylum Bacillota; class Bacilli; order Caryophanales; family Caryophanaceae; genus Sporosarcina; species Sporosarcina sp. P26b. The sequence goes on along the minus strand of NZ_PDYW01000008.1, from coordinate 20,916 downwards.
ATTCAAAATCTTACTACGTTGATCTATTTCATACATATCCATATGAATATGTGCATCGATTACATATCTTCTCAAGACCCATTACTCCCCCCGCTTTGATTTACTATGTTCCACGTGAAACGTCTACCCGTAAATGAACCTTGTCTATTATATCTGCGTCCTACTAATTTACATTAGGAAAAGCAGGTGGTGGTTTATGAATTCGCACCGCATACAAACAAGAGTCGTACATGCTATAAAACAACTTGGTACGTTTGGCTGGCAACAAGCACTTTCTTGTATCTTCCCTGTCATAATTTTCGCTTCGCTTGCACTAACACAAATTATCACTCTGCCATTTCTGCCAAGGTATGATTGGTTGCTTCTAATTTTTGTAGCAACTCAGTGGTGGATGGTACGCTCGGGTCTTGAAACACGGGACGAACTAAAAGTAATTACGCTCTTTCATATGATCGGTCTTACTTTGGAGATCTTCAAAGTACATATGGGTTCATGGTCTTACCCTGAGGAAGGGTATTTCAAAATTTTAGGTGTCCCCTTATACAGCGGCTTTATGTATGCGAGTGTAGCAAGCTATTTGTGCCAGGCATGGCGTCGACTTGATGTACAACTCATTCAATGGCCTTCCTTCTACATAGTCGTTCCGCTATCCATTGCCATCTACGGAAATTTCTTCACTCACCACTATTGGATTGATATGCGTTGGTGGTTGTCTGTACTCGTTCTAATCGTTTTCTGGCGTGCGTCGGTACGCTATCGGGTAAACGATGTATCGTATCGAATGCCGTTAGCCCTTTCATTTGTTCTTATAGGTTTTTTTGTTTGGATTGCTGAAAACATTGCTACTTTCTTTGGTGCATGGACCTATCCAAACCAGAGTGAGACATGGCACCTAGTCGGAATCGGAAAATTAAGTTCTTGGTTGTTACTGGTCATTGTTAGTTTTCTTATCGTCGCTACGTTAAAGCAAATTAAAAAAGAGTAGCTCATTTTTTTGTACTGCGAATCATATATCATACTGATTTCCCAGGAAATATAGACGTCGTAACTAGTAAAAACGCAATAGCCCTATATGATGGGCTATTGCGTTTTTCATTCCGTATTAATGTGTAGTTGGTTTAGGATAATCGAAGCCTTTCGTATCTACTTCAACCGTCTTCATCTTTTGCTCTTCAACAGGCTTATCCATAGCGTCTGTTTCATTAGCCACGATAGCATCTACTGTTTCCATGCCTTCAATCACTTTACCGAAAGCTGCATACTCGCCATCCAGAGAAGCCGTTTCATCTGTCATGATGAAGAATTGTGAACCAGCGGAATTCGGATCCTGTGCACGTGCCATCGACAAGACACCACGCTCATGCTTCATATTGTTTTCAAAACCGTTTGAAGAGAATTCTCCATCAATAGAGTAACCAGGTCCGCCTGTCCCGTCACCCGAGGAGTCGCCACCTTGGATCATAAAGCCTGGAATGACGCGATGGAAAATCAACCCGTCATAGTAGCCATCTTCAATTAACGAAATGAAGTTTGCTACTGAATTCGGTGCAACAGTCGGCTCTAATTCTAAAACGATTTGTTCGTCATTTTCCATTGTAATGGTTACAACTGGATTCTCTTTTACATCTGCTGAGTAATCTACCGCTTGCTCTTTAGGTTCTTCTTTCGGCGTCTCGGTAGTCGTTTCTGCTGGTTCTTCTTCAGTCGCTTTTCCACAACCTACTAAAAGAATGGCCAACGCCAGTATACTCATCATAAAGTACAATGCTTTGTTACGCTTGAACATATTTTCCCAACACTCCTAACTTTTATCTTTCATTATATCCTATTAATTCTCGGTGTCTGTATCGCGATAACGAATCGCTAACCCTTTTAAAAAGTTACGTGCATATCGATCTCCACATGGTTTGTAATTGCGGTGCCCTTCTTTACGAAGAACAGCACTTAATTCATTTTTAGAAATCGTCACACCGACACTTTCTAGAATATCAAGCATATCTTCACTTGTGAGCGCTAATGCGATTTTTACTTTTTTCAGCAAAATATTATTTACATTACGATGGCCCTCTTCAGACATTAAAAATGGTTGGGGAGCATTTCCTGTGTTCTCAGGTACTCCTCTTTTTGAAATGATGAGTCCATTAAGAAATGACTCTAACGTAATGTTGTCAATTTCTTTGGCATATTCATTCATTTGCATTTCATCCGTGCTATCCTCATTCGTTTTTGTTAGCATTTCTTTAACTTCTGCTCTGTTTGTATTCAGTCCGCCTAGCGCAAACATTTCAACCACTGCCGAGTCTTTCAAATCCAGTGCGTAACGCAGTCTACTTAAAATGTCATTATTATTCATGTGATCACCTGTTCCCTCTCTAGTATATTGCTGTGATTCTTAGTATAGCCTGTTTGGTTATAGAATGTCCTCATTCAGTCGACTGTTGTTTGATCTGCTTCTATCGTTTGTAAAAACTGGTCGCCGAAATTACAAATCGATGTCACGACTGGTTCTAATAGCAGACCCGTTTCACTTAATTGATATTCCACTTTAGGTGGTACAACAGGATAAACGTAGCGTGTCACAATATTATCCTCTTCCAACTCACGCAACTGTCTGATTAACATGCGTTGATTGGCGTCAGGAAGCTTTTTCTGCATCTCGCTTAGTCGTAATGGCGATTCGTGTAGCAAGCACCAGATAATCGCAATTTTCCAACGCCCGCCAATGACGGATAAAGCTAAATCCTTACTAGTGAAATATTGTTTATCTTTATAATGAATGACCATATTGCTTCACTTCTTTCTATACTATTCATGTTCATAGTGACAAAAGAGTCAGTATTGCATGGTGAATTATAATATGTAATGATAGAAATGTAAACACTATAAAGCAAAAGAAAGAAGGGCTTCATTTGAAAAGTAGAGCAGCTGTAGCATTCAAACCTGGAGAACCACTTAAAATTGTAGAAATCGATGTAGAAGAGCCAAAAGCTAATGAGGTATTAGTCAAAATTCTTTACACTTCTGTCTGTCACACAGACGCATACACATTATCCGGCGATGACGCGGAAGGAGTATTCCCTGCCGTTTTAGGTCATGAAGGTGCTGGTGTCGTAGTTTCAGTAGGTGAAGGAGTTACTTCCGTCAAACCTGGTGATCACGTGATTCCACTGTACACACCTGAATGTGGAAAATGTAAGTTCTGTCTATCCGGTAAAACTAACCTATGCGGCGCAATTCGCGAAACACAAGGTAAAGGATTAATGCCTGACGGTACTACACGCTTCTCTTACAACGGTGAACCCATCTATCACTACATGGGAACAAGTACTTTCAGTGAGTATACTGTCGTGTCTGAAATCTCCCTAGTTAAAGTAGAAGATCATAACGTACCACTTGATAAAGTATGTCTATTTGGTTGCGGCGTCACTACAGGTATCGGAGCTGTTCATAAGACAGCGAAAGTAGAAGAAGGTGCTGTTACAGCAGTCTTCGGTCTAGGAGCTATTGGTTTAGCCGTTATTCAAGGACTAAAGCAAGCGAAAGCAAGCCGAATCATCGCAATCGATCTCAATGAAGATAAGTTTGAACTAGCGAAGAAGATGGGCGCAACCGATTTCATCAACCCTTCTAAATTCGACAAGCCAATTCAAGAAGTCATTGTAGACATGACCGACGGCGGTGTAGATTACAGCTTCGAGTGTATCGGTAATGTCGAAGTCATGAAAGCTGCTCTTGAATGCTGCCATAAAGGTTGGGGCGAGAGCATCATCATTGGTGTCGCAGGTGCTGGTAAAGAAATTCATACACGTCCATTCCAACTAGTTACAGGTCGCGTATGGCGTGGATCTGCATTTGGCGGAGTAAAAGGAAGAACTGAATTACCAGGGATGATTGATGACTACATGGACGGTGAAATTGATTTAGATTCGTTCATTACGCACCAACTAAACTTTACCGATATCAATGAAGCATTTGATTTACTGCATAAAGGTGAATCAATTCGATCAATACTAACATATGGAGAGTGAGATCATGAATGTAGAACGCGTTGAGCAAAGACGATCTTTTGGTGGGGAACAAAACAAGTACAACCATTATTCAGAAGTCCTCAAGTGTGATATGACATTTAGTATCTTCTTACCGTCAAATACAGAGCAAAAAGAAATACCTCTCATTTGGTTTTTATCGGGATTAACATGTACGGATGATAACTTCAGTCAAAAAAGTGGTTTCCAAAGCTTGGCTGAAAAACATCAAGCGGCAGTAATTATTCCAGATACATCACCACGCGGAGAAGACGTAGCGGACGATGAGGCATTCGACCTTGGACAAGGTGCGAGCTTTTATCTAAACGCAACAGAAGAGCCATGGGCAACGCATTATCAGATGTATTCTTATATAACACAGGAGCTAAGTGAACTGGCTGCTACTCTTGTGCCTAACTTCTCAGGTAACGAAAGTATTATGGGTCACTCGATGGGTGGTTATGGTGCCTTGATGATCGGAATGAAGAATGCAGACCGTTTCAAAGCGATTTCCGCGTTCTCCCCCATTTCAAGTCCAAGCGATGTTCCTTGGGGAATCAAAGCATTTACGACGTACCTAGGTGAAGACAAAGCGACGTGGAAAGAGTGGGACACTGCCGAGTTAGTGAAGGAAGCAGGTATTCCTCCCATACTTATTACGCAAGGTACTGCAGATGGCTTTTATCCGGAGCAGTTGAATGAGAAACCGTTCCTTGAAAATGCGAAGCAGCATAATCAAGTAGTGAAATATAATAAAGTAGACGGCTATGATCATAGCTATTTCTTCATCTCTTCTTTCCTGGAGGAACACTTTGATTTCCATATGAAGAACTTGGGATAATTTGAATACATGTAGATAATTGAAGACTATATAAGGGGGCGCTTCCCATAGGCCTACGGGAATGCGTCCCCTTGCACTGTCTATCAACGGTTCATCTTCCTATTGCATTCAGCTACATTCCGAATGTCCACATTATTTCTGATGTGGATGTTTTTGTTTTTAAGAGCATATGAACTAAGATAGAAGGAACGTATTAAAATCTATTACATAGGAGGGACTGTTACGATGGATCTAAAGAAAATGTTAGCCGATGAACGTGTGAAGCCGTATGTTCTGAAAGCTCGGTACGGTATTGAAAAGGAAGGACAACGCGTAGATTTGGAGGGGAATTTAGCGACGACGGATCACCCCGCAAGCGTTGGAATGGCAGATGAACATCCGTATATTCAGCGCGACTTCTCGGAAACGCAAATGGAATTGATCACGCCTGTCCTGAACACGCGAGACGAATTATTTGATTATCTATCAGCTATCCATGACGTGGCATACCGCTCCATAGGAAAAGATGAAATGTTATGGCCATTAAGCATGCCACCTGCGCTTCCCGAAAAAGAGGAAGATATCAAGATTGCAAAATTGGAAAACTTCGAAAATGTTCTCTACCGACGCTCGTTGGCTAATTCATACGGTCGCCGAAAACAAATGATTTGTGGGATCCATTTTAATTTTGAATTCAGTGATGAATTGCTCGGGAAATTATTTGATTTGCAGTCCGAAACCGATAATTATCAATACTTCAAAACAAATATTTATTTAAAACTCACTAGAAATTACTTATACTACCGCTGGCTTGTGACGTACTTTTATGGTGCCTCCCCTACTAGTGATGAGAATTTCTACGGTTGCGATGATCAGCCAAATGAGCCGGTTAGAAGCATTAGAAGCAGCAGATTCGGCTATGTCAATCACGATGATGTGAAAGTTTCATTTAGCTCGATAGAGAAGTATATTGACGATTTATCTTGCGTAGTAAATAGAGGTTTGCTCGTAGAAGAAAAAGAATTCTATACCGCGATGCGCTTACGTGGAAGCGAGCGTGTAGAGGAATTCTTGACTGAAGGTGTTCGTTATGTAGAGCTACGAAATATTGATTTGAATCCATTTGAAACGAATGGAATTAGCTATGAACAAGCGGAATTTCTTCATATTTTCTCTCTATATCTTCTGCAGAAAGACGAACATCCAGAAAGTGACGAGTATGGAAAAGTAGGCGATGCGCGAAATGACGTAGTCGCACTTGAGCATCCTTTGTCACATACGACATTTGAAACAGAAGCGCATGAGCTAGTTGATGGTATGGAAAAAATGACTAAAGAATTAGGCTTCCCTGTTTCCGACTCGTTATTTAGCAATTTGAGAGCCATGCTAGAAGATCCTTCGAAGACACTAGCCGGCAGATTGTATACGGAAAGCCAAAAAAGTAGTCAACATCAAGTGGCTTTGGAAATGGCAAGAGAAACCTACGCCAATCTATGGGAAAAACCTTATGAGTTAACGGGCTTTACGGATATGGAATTGTCTACACAAATCCTCATGTTTGATGCATTTCAACATGGTATCGAAGTAGAGATTTTGGATCGTCAAGATCAATTCTTGAAGCTGAAATTACGAGATCATGTAGAATTCGTCAAGAACGGTAACATGACTAGCAAAGATACGTATGTCTCGACTTTGATAATGGAAAATAAAACGGTTACGAAAAAAATTCTTCATCAAGAGGGTTTTTGTGTACCTGGTGGTGACGAGTTCAACAATATAGAGGATGCATTACGTGCCTTTGAGATGTTCGCTAAGACGCCTTTCGTTGTCAAACCCAAAACAACGAACTACGGAATCGGCATATCTATCTTTAAAGATGGTGCCAGTTACGAGGACTACAAGCAAGCCATCACACTTGCATTCAATGAAGACTCGTCTGTCTTGGTAGAAGAGTTCCTGAATGGCACAGAGTACCGTTTGTTCGTGCTACACGATAAAGTACTTGCCATTATGCTACGCGTACCTGCAAACGTCACAGGAGACGGCACACACACGATTAAGGAACTGGTTGAAGAAAAGAACCAAGATCCACTGAGAGGTACAGACCACCGTACGCCATTAGAACTTATCCAGTTGGGCGAACTAGAAGTTCTCATGCTGAAAGGTCAAGGCTATCAACTGGATTCAATCCCTAAAGACGGTGAAATTGTCTACTTACGTGAAAACTCTAACGTCAGTACTGGCGGAGACTCAATTGATGTAACCGATCAGTTTTCCGATGATTATAAGAAGATTGCAGTAGAGGCAGTAGCTGCTCTAGGCGCAAAAATTAGCGGAATTGATTTCATTATTGAAGACCTCGATGTACCAGCAGCAAATCCAGGTGCGTATGGCATTATTGAAGCGAACTTTAATCCTTCGATGTATATGCATATCTACCCTTATAAAGGGGAATCTCGTCGAGTGACGACGGATATATTATATTACTTATTCCCAGAACTAAATTAAAAGCACACAATGAAACGGCCCCTTCCCTTTTGCAGAACATCTGTCTGCATCAAAGAAAGAGGCCGTTTTTCGTATAAGGAATAACTCACTTCTACTGTTGGTCTTTAAACACGTTAATATTGCGTGAATTGACTAGTACAGCTTAAAGTTTTCTTGCTGCAGGCTTCGTTACTTCCACTAGCCTTAATTTTCTTCGCTGATAAGTTGACAGCACTACTCCTCCCACTATAAATAGTGAACCGACAATTTCTGACCCCGTTATTGGTTTATACAACAAGATCAAACCCATTACCATCGCTACAAAAGGTTCTAAATTAGATAATATGGAGGCCTTTGAAGCATCAACATATCTAATATTGTAGTTCCAAATTAACATGGCAATACCGTGTACCACAACGGCAGTTACGATCAAAAATGACCAATCCGAGACCTTTACACTCATTCGTATGGGCGTATCAAGTAAAAAAATAAAAGGAATTGACACAACTAGTCCGACAACATTTGAATATAAAGTAATTGCAAGCGGATCCACTCTACTGGAAAGGAGTCTCGTCATGATAATTAGCATAGCGAAAGTAATCATCGTAACTACAATCCACCATAAACCTTTATCGATATGTATAGAGGATATATTTCCTTTTGCTACGACAAAGAAAATACCTATGATCGCAACAATAGATCCTAGTAACATACGAATTGTTAATTTTTCTTTTAAAAAAACGCCAGCTAAAACGCCGGTTAAAATGGGCGTAGTTGCCAAGATTAATGCAGACGTTGTTGGATCAGCCGTTTCTAATCCAGCGAAAAATGACCACTGGTTAATAAAAACGCCAAAAACACCTAAAAAATTACTGCTAGTAAATCATATTTATTCAATCGTTTCACATGTAATTTATATGAAGATAATCCAATCAGAAAAATTACTATAAACAATAGTCTGAGCGAAGTGAGAAGAGCCGGGGAAAAGTCCTGGACCAACATCTTTCCAAAAACAAAATTACTGCCCCACACCATTACACAAAGTGTCAGCCAAGCGTATGCTTTAAACAAATTTATCACCCTTCCTACAACGAAATGCCAACTGGCCTATTCTATACTTACTTATACTTTTCGTACACATTTTTGTTTGGATATATCCACTTACTGACATACAGCATGGCAATGTATACAGGATTAAAACACAGTAATAGTAATATTTTTATCTACATCGTTATTTTACTATTCATTACATCCTAATAGCATTGAGCTTGCTTGCATCATTCGTTATTTAGGATGTTTTTTTCAGTACATTCAAGTATTTAAATATTATCTACACCATATAACGTACAATGTAATTATTTACTAAATAAACGTTCGTGTTTTGGGTTGAAACCATAAAAAGCCTCTGCTATAATCATAACGTATTCATTGCAATAGTGTTTTTACTAAATTCTGCATAAAAATAGTGAGTAATAGGAATCTCTTACACTTAGTAAATTTTAAGCGCCGTCATACTATACTTTAACGATACGTACTGATTAGCCAAATGAAATTTATAATGCACTAGGAAAAGTAATTTGCTAGGGATACTATTCGATTGGAATTATTCAGGAATGAGGAGATTATCTTTGAAGAACATGAAATTAGTTGGCTTTATTGTATGTATGGTTATTCTAGCAACGATCGTTTCGGGCTGTAACTCAACTACTAAGAATACAGCTGAAACTGAACTACGTCCGATTATTGTTCAAGGACCCATGCCTATTGAAGCTGAAAAGTTTGCTGAGAAATTAAGCGATGCAGAAGTTGAGGAATCGGGAAACTTTGTTTTTTATAAAGGTACTATCGATGACTATCCTGTAATTGTTACGAAAACTAGTAAAGGGATGGAAAACACTGCAGCCGCTACTGCATTAGCAATTGAGAAGTATAACCCTATCGCTATTATTAACCAGGGAACTTCAGGCGGACACGACCCGGACTTACATGTATTTGACATAGTGTTAGGAAAACGAACTGTCAATATTGGTTCTATGAAGACTGAGTCTGCTGAAGAAAACGAAGGAATGGATCCATCGCTATGGAAGCCCATGGACCTTATGGCTTCTGAAGGCAGTGCCGGAGAAGATCCTGATGCAGAGAAGATTCGCTACTTTGATGGCGACGATGAATTATTAGCAGCAGCAAATGCGGTTAAAGATCAATATGAACTAGGTAAAGTTGTTGAAGGTACTATTGGATCTGCAGATCTTTGGAATAACGAAGTAGACCGCATAAACTGGTTCCATGAAAAGTACGGTACTTCTGTTGAGGAAATGGAAGGTGCTGCCGCAGCACAGATTTCTGATAGTTACAACGTTCCTTTTTTAGGAATACGCATTCTTTCAAATAACAAAACTAATAATGGACAATATAATCCAGAAACTGCTTCAGCCAATCAAGACTATGTTTATCTTGTTTTAAAAGAATATATCTCCAATTTAAAATAAGTGACTTTAACTCGTAAATAAAACTAGAAGAGAAAGGTTTGTTCCATAAACCTTTCTCTTCTAGTTTTTAGCGTTTGAAAGCATCAGGCAGCCTATTCAAAAAGTCTGAGAAGTGTACATGCTTGCATCTACGTTCCATATATGAAATAAAAGGTCCCTGGGCGAGACTTTGTTTTAAAAAAACTCCTACATAGCGCTGGAATGGCTTTATGAAAAATGATTGAAATAGATACAAATAGGTAATAGATTGTAAACAACGAAAATAAAAGGAGTGAGCCATTTGAAAAAATCAGCATTAGTCATTATTAATCCTTCCTCTGGAAAAGAACAAGCAACAGAGTATGAAGAGCAAATTAGAGAAACACTTCAAGATGCGTACAGTGAAATCACTGTGAAATATACGGAGGGCGAAGGTGATGCGACACGCTTTGCAAAAGAGGCTGCAGAAAATAACTATGACTTCGTTGTTTCACTCGGTGGAGACGGAAGTGTGAATGAAACTGTCAATGGACTCGCTCCATTTAATAACCCTCCAAAACTCGGAATCATTCCAATGGGCACAGTGAATGATCTTGCTCGTTCATTAAACATTCCAATGAAACCTGTTGATGCGATTAAATTGCTTGTCTCAGGTATTGAAACAAAAATTGACATTGGAATGGCTAACGATGATATTTATTTTACAAACATTTTAGGAATTGGAAGTGCTGCGAAAGCAATTCATCATGTCGACAGTGCAGAAAAATCTAAAATCGGACCCATTGCCTACTTGAAAGCGATTGGGAAAGAAATAATGGATGACCACACTTTTCCAATTAAGTTTGAGATGGAAGAACATACATGGGAAGGTGACGTATCGGTTGTCTTAATATCCCTCATCGACTCGCTTGGTGGTATTAAAACAATTGTAAACGAAGTTGAAAACGGAGACGGAAACTTCCATATCTTCGCGTTTAAACACCTTAACTTGACTGAGCTTGCGAAAATGACCCCTTCAATCATAATGGGCAAATTAAAGGAATCAGAAAACGTTCAATACTTTAAAACACGACAAGTCAACATAACGACTTCTGCCGGTGAGACACAAGAAAGTGATATAGATGGTGAACAAGGACCGAATTTACCACTCAATTTAAAAGTTTTGCAACAACATATAACCATCATTTCGAACAAAGCTTAAATCAAACTTAAAATTACCAAAAAAGATTCCAGGTTTCTTCATCTAGAATCTTTTTTAATTGTTATAATCTCTTATGATTCTAGTACAACTGGGTCAAACCCATTCGCAATACCTTTATCGTGCGTTTCGGTGCAATAAGAGTTAGTTGTAGCTATACATTAACTTTTCTTTTCACTATCGAACTTATAGAAAACCTATGTTTAAAATTATCTGCAATACACTTCCAGCTAATTAAAAACCTCATCTATTTATGGTAAGGCTCGCCGTGAGATATATAAGTGAGATTTTTATTCCATTTTATATCGAACTTCAACCTTATTGTATTGGATAACAATCAGTCATTTATCGGTCCAGAATTGGTCCAGAATTGGTCCGGAATTGGTCCAAGCTTTGTAGTATCGGTCCAGAATCGGTCCAAATTTTATAGTATCAGTCCAGAATCGGTTCATTTGTTCACTAACAATCTGCTAAATATCATTTTAATCTATAAAAACTTGCCCTTGCTCTACCTTCTAAAACAATAACTTTCTCATCCCTTAAACGTTGTAAAATACGTTTACTACTTGTAGATGAAAAGCCACACAATCTTTCGACATCAGGACGAGTAATCGAACCATTTTTATTCAAATATTCAATAATCATTGTTTTAGCTTGTATTTCATCAAAATCTTTGTCTTTTGTATACTCAATATTATCATCTAAACTTTCATACACTCGATGGGTAAACATATATTTATTTCTTGCTTCTCTTTGTAGAATGTTTCTTTTTTGACAAAGTTTACTTAAAACATTTGATGCTGATTGAATTGTAATTTGAGCCACTTCTGCAGCCTTATTTAGAGTTATCGTTTTATTAGATTTAATGTATTTTAAGATGCAAATTTCTGAAACTGAAAACTCCCCATTATTTTCTTGCTCTTTAGTAATAAACTTCAAAAATTCTATATCTTCTAAGCTACTTCTTAACGTTAAACTTACTGCCTCAGAATACAAATTATATTCAGGGGCTGATTTTCCTAAGGAAAGCATATCCTTAAAAATTATATCTACACCTTGACCAGAACGTTGAACGTATTTTAGCTTTTGAAGTGTTTCTGCAATCAATTTGTTTCTCGGCGATGAAGGATGTGTAATAATATTAGTACTGTCAACTCCAGACGGAAACGCGCCAGGGTTTTCAATAATAATTTCGTTAGGGAAAAATTTAATAAAAATTGACGAATTACTCTCATAATCACGATGTGAGATAGCATTAAGAAGGGCTTCTTGAAATACATTGATAGGATAATCTTGGACTTCTAATTTAAATAGGCCCATCTGTATATTTTTAATTCCGTTCCTGTCTTCGAAAAATTGTTGAATTCTATCTACAATTTGAATTAAAGGGATTTTTAGCTCTAAACGCTTATTATATTCCGTTTGCCCATCGCTATAAGTAAGAATTATTATTTCCGCTTGTGGCATATATTTAGCAATCGCTTCTTTTGTACCAATAAATAACACCCCCGCTACAGTTAACTGAATTTCATTATCAACAACATCTACTAAGCGTAAATCCTTTAGAAAGGTGATATTATCTGATTGATATAAAGTAGACTCTTTATCACGAGATTGTATTTTTAGTTTCAATCGCTCTACTTCCGTAAAGTCTATATCATCTTTAGTCGTCGGTTCGATAATTTTTGCAGAGTAGTCGCCTTTAAATCCTTTAATTTTATTAGAGGTATATTCTGATGGATAAAATGGTTTTGTATTTTTCCCTAATCTTTTATATACAATACCTTTTGAAGTGGCTACAATTTCTGGAGACTTTTCAATTTTTATTTTAAAAATTTCTTTGCCATCAATCTTTATTACATCAATATCAGTAAAAAGCTTAGGTATAGTCTTGTCATAAATGCTTTCAATAATATTTTGTTCATCGTAATCAAAACATCCGGTTACTTCTCCATCGTCTTCTACCCCGACTAAGATGATACCACCGTCAGTATTGGCAAATCCTACAGATTCATTTGTTAAAATATTCATAAGTTCTTTCTTGTTTGCTTTAACCCAACTTTTAAACTCTACATGCTTAGATTCACCCTGTTGGATTATTTCAAATATATCCATTGAATACACCTCCTAACTTGATATGACTATTATACCAAGATTAGAAGGTAAAAAGGAAACACTTAAGTGTGCCTAATAAAAACCTAATTTACTTATGATAAGGCTCACCGTAGTTATTTAAGAGGCAAAAAAATCAGACAGAAGAGCAAAGAATTCTAGCTCTTTCTGTCTTTAACTATATAATTCGAAGAATAATAGTTCGCCTTTAAAGCACGTTGAATTCCGTTGCTATTCCCGCAGGAGTCGCCGCCTTCCACTTCAATCAACTATGTATCGCTTTAAGCTAATTTGTCATTTATGCAGGTAGCTTAACCCTTCTCATATAAATCTCAATACATTCATCAATAAAATTAAGGCTTTACTATAATTAATTCATTCGAATCCAGTCCATCTTTTACATATAATTCGGGCGTATCCTCTTCTGGAATTCCCTCTAGCATAAGTGCAGACTTCCCCTGTTCAAATGCCTTTCTTACTGAATGTCCAAATCCAATGGCTGAGTAAAACTGAGCCGCAAAGACCCGGGCAGCCTCATCTCCTATTGACTTCGTCATCCCAATTGCTGCATCAACATGCTGAACCACTGCTCTTGCTTGTCCGTATGAAAAACATGTGTTGAAAAATACTAACTTGATATCATCCGAGGCACTAATCATAGTTTGAACTATTGCTTCCTTTGTAACAAACTTTGCTTTTCCTTGATTATCTTGGAAAACTATTTCATCATCTTGTGAACCGTGTCCACTAAAGTGAATGATTGCGGGAGTCTCTTCATTAATTGCTTGCATGACGTCAAGTGCTCTAACAGCCCAACGCGTCTCAAAAGATACTGAATCTCTATATTCCGACTTTCTGATCATCCCATGAATCGCTCGTGCTTCTTCATCTAATCTTAATTGAGAAGCATCTAATGGATTCGAAGCCATAAAGAGTACTGTGATTTTTTCAGGTAATTTTCTCAATTCCTCTAATGATATATTCACTTTTTGATGCATTTCATCGTGTTTATCCAACGTAATGCAAACCTCCCTCATATATTTTTCACTTTCATAAATTCTCTTTTTATCTGCAGCGTCTCTCTTTTTCTGTTCACGCTCAAGTTCTCGATTCAGCTTTTTTTCTTCACCCCCTATCTCTCCTTCAACTTTTGCTATTTTCCTATCGAGTTCAGCAACCTTTTTATCTATACTAACTAGTTTTATTTCCTCTCGTTTAATTTCATTATATTTAGATTTTACAGTTGAAGCAGACTTTGTTCTACTGATCGCTTCTTTAGCTGCGAGTATTTTTTTCTTATGCTTTTGTACTTTTCCAGATTCGTCAGCTCTAGATCTTCTTAATTTTCCTAGTTCCTCTTGCTTTCTTTTGATTGTTCTTCTATACGAGTCAATGAGTGACAATTTGTTCAACCTCCCTATTTGAAGTGCTAATTGATACCACTTGGCAATCACACGCTGTACTTCAATTTATATTTTTTGAAGATTATAATCAGATAATTAATTTACTTTCCCAAAGTTCATTCGCCATGGTTCCTCAAAAAAATCCTTCAAAATTGGAATATCTGCTGACTTAACTGCTTAGAACGAAAGTGTAAGTGGACTACAAAGAAAGGAGGGAATGAAATGGAAATCGATATACAGAAAGCTGATAAGGCAATCGGTCAATACCTGAGAGCTTCACGAGATACAAAAGAATTCACTGTTCGTCAAGTTGGCGAAATGGTCGGAATCTCTTACAGTGAGGTCTCCCGTTTGGAAAATGCGATTCACGGTAACATACGAATCGAATTGCTCTTGAAATTTGCTCATGCACTCGACATCGACCTCGGAGAAATGTTCCGCCAACTAAACTTAATTTAAGGAGGAGATTGAACTATGAAAGTCAAAAGAAAAAACCTGGAACGGCTGCTGAACAAGCTGCTGTTCCTTCGCAAAGACGTCCTGGAATATTACCTTGCCTCTGAATTGCTTCACTTGGAGTTAGAAAAGAGTTACAAGGGAATGTATATCGACCTTTACGCTATCCATGCAGAAGAAAATCTTCCTGTATTCATCGAAGTCCAGAAAGATGAGCTGGATGCCGTCCATTCCAATCAGCTAAAGGAACTGATCCGTCATATGGATGAAGGCATCATCTTATGGATTGGCACGAAAGCTTCCAGCCACTTCACAGATGAATTGATAGAATTGGCGAGAGTTGCAGAGAAGTCGCTGCAAATTCAATTCTTAGAACTTGATAGCTACACTATCGAACAACTAGACCTTCTTCGCCAAGAAGACCCTGTAACTGCAGTCCGAAAAATAATGAGTCCTGAATTCCACGTACCCCAGTTCTTATTAAAGGCAGCAGCTCGAAACATGCGAGAACGAAAAGGGACCCCTTTTGCAGTCCGGGAGTTAAGTAAGACCGAGAAGGTCAATAAAAGTCTGATGGACCTATTGCGTCACACATATCCCTACTTCGACAATGTATTGCGTTCGAAAAGCAATCTGGACAGGCGGCAAATACAAATGGGGTCAGGAACCGGGTACATCGAGATTGTTCTGACCGCTGTCTCAACACCGACGAAAGAAGCTATGCTTGAACTTCGAAGCACGAACCACACAACGATCAATACTCTGCAGCAGATACAGAACAAGCTTCATAAAATCGAATTCTCATCTCCGACCACTTATGAAACCAAACGGTTCGTGATACACTATGGAACCACACTCTCTACAGAGGAGATATTCGAAAAGCTGCTTCCTGACTTCGGCAGACTTATTCATGTCTTAATCGATTTTCACAGAACTTAAAAAGATGCAGTCATCAATGGTTCACGCGATGACTGCATTTTGCATTTGCGATAATCAGGATACACCTAACGCCTTAAACACCGCATCAATCGGATCAGCATAGAAAATCGGCTGGATCTTCACCAGTAAATCGGATGGCACTGTCTGCAAGTCGACAACCGACGCTGCCGGGATCAGTACTTTTCGTGCTCCTGCATCGACACAAACTTGAAGAACGTTTGCCAGCTCTTCTACTTTGGCAATCGTACCGCCGACAGTCATATTTCCAATGACAACCGTGCTGTCTTGGATGGGCTTATCCAAAGCCCCTGAACACAGACCGATCAGCTCTGCAACAGCCAATTCCTCTGTCAATCCGATACCCTGCATATCGCTTACGTGCATCAAATAATCTTTCGTTTTCGTGCTGATCGTATTGCTGACACTTTTGCTGTTTGCTGTGAAATAGCGGAAAGCCGTATCGAGACTTTCCCTCGCTCCTCGATGAGAGCTGACGCCTGACTTATCAAATTTTCCCGTCCCGCTGACCACCTGATTCTCCAGCTTGTACACACCAATCATGCCTGAATCACTCTGCCCGACGACATACACATGGCCAGGTTTCTCCATACCTTCAGGAATCAGCTTGCCTCCGCCCTGCTCGGGTACGGAGACATACTCCTCCTCCATAGACTCTTTATCGAAGTATGAGAACATGACATCGTAGAACTCCATTCCTCCGATTTTCTTCAGCTGCTCTTTCACTCGGCGGCGGCCTTCCAATGCGTACTGCAGGACCTCTTCAATATCTTCTTTCGTATATTCTCCATGCGGATAAATCAGCTTGACCATACCAGAAACCGTTTTACGGACTGCGATGGTATCCCGCTGATTCAAGTTATTCCCCAACTTAAAATATCTGTCCAATGAATCTGCAAATGACCGCTTCCTCATTTCGCGGAAAAATTCTGCAATATAATCGACGATGAAGCCATAGCGGTCCGTGAAGAATTCCGGCCGCATCTTCGGTATCTCCCAGCCCGGCATGTAATAATGCATCCGATCAAAAAATGCCGTGTCATTTGCCATCTCTTCCGGAAATGGAGCGAAAAGATGGGAAGTCTTCAACAATACATCGACGCTCTGATTGATATTCCCGACGAACACCATGGAGGCGGAAGCATTCTTTTCTTCCTTCCCTCTGGCGAAAGATCCGGAAGCCATATAATCCTTCATGATCTGGATGCCATCTTTATCCTTGAAGCGGATGCCTGCCACCTCATCAAATGCGACACAGTCCCACATGCCGACAAGACCGATCTTTCGCGATGACATATTATAGAACAAGTTGGCGACCGTCGTCTGGCCTCCTGAGACTAATATCGAGTTCGGCGAAATTTCTTTATAAACATGCGATTTTCCAGTACCTCGTGGGCCAAGTTCGCACATGTTATAGTTGTTCTCTACAAGCGGAACCAGCCGCAGCAGCAAGTGCCACTTGACCCGTTCCTCCAACTGAGTCGGTTCCATGCCTGTCGAGCGGATCAATGCATCAATCCATTCATCCTTGGTGAATTTCTTGCGTCCCTCAAACACTTCCTGAATATCCATGTTGGGCATTTGAATGGGCTGCAGATTATGAACACTGAACGGATTCACGTTTCGTGCTTCTTCATCGTAATAGTAATCTATTTTCACCATGCACCAAATACCACCGACAAGCAGCTTGTCGTATTCTTTCACATAATTCGCCGGTACAGGCACGCCCTTCAAGCCTAAGTTCGAAAACTCCGCTTCGTACTGATCCAGTTTCGGATTCAGTGCTACAGTGACCTTGTCGATGATGGAATACTGTCCAAGCTCTCTTATACGTGACTTGACCTTCTCCGCTTCATCAGGACGAACGAAATTATCAGAGAGAATCTTTTTTACACGTTCCACGCCTTCCTGAATGCTGGCTTCGTCATCAGTTGCCGTATACATGCCAAGCAAATACTCGAGTACGTAGACCGGCACATTCGCCCCTTCTTTAATCAGCTTCGTCAAATCTTTCCGGACTACCCGACCGGCGAATGCTTCATTCAGCTTCTTATCCAGCTCCAGTGTCATCACTTGTTCTTCCAATCCTCACACCTCCCTTAAAAGTCAAAGTCGCTAACGATGCCTAAGTTGATTGAAAATGCTATCCGTTCTGTCTCCACGCCAGTTTCCCTGTCTTTCATAATCAAATAATACGTCTTGTCCCGATCATAAGAAATGCTTTTCAAAACAAACCTAAGTTTGAATGTCCGGTCTGCCGGGTTCTCGAACGTCCTGTCCCCGATGATCGTTTCTTCATTGGACAGCACACTGCCGGCTTCATCCGCCATGTAGACGATAACAGTCCGAGCGTTCGTTTTGTCTCCTACTTTTTCCGTCTGGAAGAAATCCAATGTGAAAATACTATTCGTGATCCGCCTCATGGTGCTCGTTAATTTGATATCCACTTTGACGATGGATCTTGCTCCCTTTTGACCCGCACGTATGTTTTTGAAAGACAGGAGCGGCACGACAACTTCCTGCAAGCTCGCTCCGCCATGTACAAAGTTCGCACCCGCTCCCTGTATCCGATTGCGGATGATACCGTTCGGAAGGTAGGCAGTCAGCTGCTGTTCATTCTTCATGACAGACGACAGATCAATCGCAAGCTGTCCTGGAATCTCTGCACTCTCCTTAGACAGCATGTAGCGGCGTTTCACTTCAATCGTTTCAACTGATGCCTTTTCGATCTTGTCGCTCTCCGGAAGAGCATCCCGCTGATAGAGAAAGCCATGGTCGGAAGTGATATAGATATTCGTCCCGCTTACGTCATCCCGGAGCATCTTCACCAGCTCATACAATTGATTCACGGCCTGGTCTGCCGCCTGGAATGTACTCTGCTCTGTCGATGCATTGTCCCCTACAGCATCGATGGCATCATGATAAATATAGACGAGCTTCTTGCCTTTCAGCATGTCCCGTCTGCCTGCCTTGTTCATCGCCGTGATGTCTGGATGCTTAACCGCAATGCTGTGACTTACAGTTCCTTCAATGATTTTCTTTCGATTATCTATGCCGGCAGAGCTGACTCCATTCACGAGAACATTGCCTTGCTCATCCATATCCAGCCCGCGATGCGGCAAGAGGGCTGCCATGCCAAGTTTTGTGACGGAAGGTACGACGCTAAGCATCGAATCTATACTGCAGGTACCCATTGTTTCCGTATTTAACCGTTTAGCCAGCTCTACTCCCACTTCATATCGCATAGCATCCGAGATGATCACGAATGCCCGCTCTCCATTTCGGATATGTGGAGACACAACTGACGAGTAGAAGTTCTGCTGAGCCTGCACACCAGGCAATGACCAGTCAGATGTCATTTCCGATGAAACAGCTTGTGTCCAGCGGGCTCCCAGCTCCCCTATAAACCAGCCGGTATACAGGTGTTCCACTGATTCTCTCAATTTCTTCAGCAGTTCGTGGTTGCTTTCCTCATCAAAAGCGACATAGAACTTCCGGTAATAGGTGTCCATCTTGTAATACTCTTCTTCATAAGCACGGTATACCTCAATTGCTGACCCTTGCTGGATTCCGCGTGAAGTTTCTTTTCGGAACTCATGCATCTTCACTGCGTAATACAAGGCCTCGTACAAAGACGCATACTGGTGATAAAAGTGCTTGGAACGCCGCAGTTTGATGAGTTTCGTGTATTCCTCGTAGTCCTCGAAGTTCTCCATCAGACCATTGGTTATGTAGATCAGGATTGCCCGGTCAATGTACGGGAATACCTCTGCTTGCTTAAACTGGTCTATCGGAATGCTTTGAAGGATGCTCGACAGTCCGATTTCCTGCTCCGCCATCTCTGCATAGTCATCAAATACCGGACTGTCCGATCGATGGTGCATCCAGTGATCTATGAACACCAGACAGTTTGCCCGATTATTCTTCGCCACAAACGATTCCACAGAAATCAAATGAGCGGTATCTGCCGCATGACTGAACGCTGTTACGGCAAGGTGAAGGAACAATGTCTTTAGGGTCTTCGTTTCTCTCTCGTAGCCATACTGCCCCTCTACATGCTGCCAGAATACCTCCACATCAAAGAACTTTGTCATGGCTTCCATATATTTATTATTCTCGTCTACCAGTGTATCCATCAAGACGGTTCGCAGCACTGCTTCAAAATCCGGCAGCTTGATGTTGCATAGTGCACTCATCATTGCAAGCTCTATCGTTTGTTCGGTATAGTTCTCCATGTCGAACGCCTGAAACTTGCGGTACCGATCCTTGTTCTCGAAGAACTTTTCATACTTTTTCACCGTTCCGCGTAATACCGGATCAATCTGCAGATTATTCAATACCAAAGATACCCTATCAGCATAGAATGTCTTCGAGTACAACACCGTGTCTGCCAGCCAGTTATCCTCTACACTCAACTCTTGATCTGTATAGATTAAATAGCATGAAGACGGGTCTGCCTCTTCCAGCATGTATTTCGTCTGGAATTGATTGCGGTCCGTCAATGTATGGACGATGACATTCTGCAATGACAGTCGTCCTACTTCCTCGCTGAATACTTGTTCCTTGTCCATCCAAAACACAATCCGCCGTTGCTCCCCATTCCCAAGTGGCTGGTCAAAAATGTCCTGAATTGCGGACTCAATCTGTGTCATGTTCAATTGCTTTCACCCGCTTTTTCATCTATCTTGAAAGGTTTTATCATACTCTATACTGTACATGTATTTTGCCGCTTTGTATATTTCTTCTAGCAAGAGGAAGATCATTAAGAAAAAGCCGAAGAGAGCTGGTATGAGCAGACTTCGGCTTAGTTGAACGTGCGTATGAGAGTTTGGCTGTCATTCTTTATAATTCATCTGATCGTAAGCGTCAAATAGTGAACACATATTAATAGAAGAAGATTCGTGAGATACTCCTCCCATAGAACACATTTTGGGAGGTATTTATTTGAAAAGAAAAGAGAAAGAAGCATACTGGTCTGCGAAGATCGATG
>NZ_PDYW01000066.1:0-1150 GCF_002743245.1 Sporosarcina sp. P26b | reverse complement strand
ACATAGTCTGGTGACGATGGCGAAGAGGTCACACCCGTTCCCATACCGAACACGGAAGTTAAGCTCTTCAGCGCTGATGGTAGTTGGGGGTTTCCCCCTGTGAGAGTAAGACGTCGCCAGGCAATTCTTTTCTTAAGATCAACACTAAACATGTTATACATAATCTAGTGATCGGAAAGAACAAGAACATAATATTTTCAATTATACCCAGGAGGATTAGCTCAGCTGGGAGAGCACCTGCCTTACAAGCAGGGGGTCGGCGGTTCGAGCCCGTCATCCTCCACCATATTTCTACACCTGCCGGTGTAGCTCAACTGGTAGAGCAACTGACTTGTAATCAGTAGGTTGAGGGTTCAAGTCCTTTCGCCGGCACCACTTAGTACGAGCCGTTAGCTCAGTTGGTAGAGCATCTGACTTTTAATCAGAGGGTCACAGGTTCGAATCCTGTACGGCTCACCATTTCTTTACAATTGTTATATTGCGGGTGTGGTGGAACTGGCAGACACGCTAGACTTAGGATCTAGTGCCTTCGGGCGTGGGGGTTCGACTCCCTTCACCCGCACTTTTATGCGGAAGTAGTTCAGTGGTAGAATACGACCTTGCCAAGGTCGGGGTCGCGGGTTCGAATCCCGTCTTCCGCTTTTCATCCTTGCCGGGGTGGCGGAACTGGCAGACGCACAGGACTTAAAATCCTGCGGTAGGTGACTACCGTACCGGTTCGATTCCGGTTCTCGGCACCAATTAATTTCATAGTATGCGCCTGTAGCTCAATTGGATAGAGCGTCTGACTACGGATCAGAAGGTTGTGGGTTCGACTCCTGCCAGGCGCGCCATATTATTATATCCTTTATAGTCGGGAAGTAGCTCAGCTTGGTAGAGCACTTGGTTTGGGACCAAGGGGTCGCAGGTTCGAATCCTGTCTTCCCGACCACTTATTTGGGGCCTTAGCTCAGCTGGGAGAGCGCCTGCCTTGCACGCAGGAGGTCAACGGTTCGATCCCGTTAGGCTCCACCAAATATTATTTTTATGAACCTTATGAACCTTGAAAACTGAACAGCAAAACGTTAACGAAATACAGTTTGTGCCTGGCTTGCCAGTGACACAAACAAAATGAGTATCTTAATTGATGCCAGCAAATGAAACTCGAGCT
>NZ_PDYW01000065.1:0-1222 GCF_002743245.1 Sporosarcina sp. P26b | reverse complement strand
ATAACCAAAGAACTTAAGAATAAAAAGAATAAAACCATTGTCGAGAAGAATCTCGACGTCGCACATTCTGTTATTGAATACCTAAACGACAAAACCGGAAAACATTTCAAAGCGGAGTCCGCTGCTACCCGTAAATTCATCAACGGTCGAATCAAAGAAGGCTACACACAGGAAGACTTTATTCGTGTCATCGACCTAAAGACCAAGCAGTGGTTGAACCACCGTGAATTTAATACGTTCCTTAGACCATCGACTTTGTTTAACGCAACTAATTTTGAAAACTATGTCAATGAACTAGTCGTGGCTAAGAAACCCGATATAGAAATATACATTCCACCAGTTCTTGATTTTAGTAGTGGTGAGAGGTAAGCAATAGTTCTAATAGTTAATAAAAGTACCTGTGCGTGAAACATTCATGAAAGTTTAAAGATTCACGTTTGTTTCTCACACAGGTATCGTTTTTATAGGCTATAATCTTCTTTCAACTTCTAATGCCTGGGTTCAAAATTATTTCTATCTCCTCATCCATATCACTCTTATCTTCCGTTTCAGTATTCGATTCTTCAGGATGCGTTATTATTACATCCATTTGGTTTCCGTTAATATTTACTTCTACATTGCTGTCTGTTTCATTGTAAAAGTTAATTTGGGGTGCTTGTCCCCCTTGCATAGAATTAATGAAACTTAAAACCATGATTAAATCCCTCAATACCGTTGCAGCAAGAGAGGAATTCAAAACACTATACACTCTGATAAAATGTTCATACATAGCAAGCCAGTATCTAGTGAATTCGTTATCTTCAATTTTGACTTCTTCATCAACATGCGATGGATCGGAAGATTCTAAAGGCACTTTTAAATTGCTTAATATATCAAATCTCTCATTTAAATTTAAATTCTCTACCGACAACTCTCTAAGAACTGAATTTACAGTCTCATTTATATTAGATATTTCTAATGCTGCTTTAGCGATTTCACTTTGCCTTGCTAAAACAATTCTCATACTTTCCAGTACCCCTGATGATGGACGAAATGATCTTTGCATTGCAGACATTCTTTTTATACTATCCAAGACTCCAGATGATGGACGAAGGGATTCTTGCATTGCAGACATTCTTTTTATACTATCCAAGACTCCAGATGACGGGCGAAGGGATTCTTGCATTGCAGACATTCTTTTTATACTATCCAAGACTCCAGATGACGGGCGAAGGGATTCTTG
>NZ_PDYW01000064.1:0-1249 GCF_002743245.1 Sporosarcina sp. P26b | reverse complement strand
TCCTAAATTGCAATATTAAGTTAGCCACTTAGATAAAATCCAGTGTATGTATGAAGGGGGCTGTTATCCCTCTATCGATAATCTCTTTTTGAAAATACTAAGCTAACCTAGCTAACTCTTGTTCAAACAAAACGGATGGCTGTCGATAGTTCAAAATCTTCCTGGGCAACTGATTCAATGTCTGATAAATATGTTGAATAGACGCTGTAGAGTAATCAGAAATCGCTTTTCCTTTGGGAATATATCGTCTGAGAAGTCCGTTGTGTCGCTCGTTGGACCCTCTTTCATACGGTGCGTATGGACGAGCGAAATAGACGTCCGTGACCCCTTGAAGACTCGTTGTTAGATTAGAAAACTCGCTGCCGTTATCTGACGTAATCGTTTTAAATACTTGAGGAAACAGCTCGCCGAAATCCTGTCGTAATTGGTTCATCGCATAGTCCACTGAATCGTGATCTTGATCGTCTAGTAGAATCGCATAATAGTTTCTCGTTTTACGTTCAACGAGTGTCAGTAACGCGTTGTCATCAGACTTCTGTCCTTCTACCGTATCAATTTCCCAATGACCGAATTCTTGACGGTTATCAATTTCAACGGGACGTTCAGCGATACTCATGCCCAGAATACGACGGTTTCTACGGATGCGTTTCACTTTGGTGTTCCGTCTTAGTTTCATCGGCAAGTCTATGTTTCGAACGCGTAATATGTCTAAATCAATGTAGTTATAAAGGGTTTTCGTGGACACTGTAGGTCGGTCTATCCATTCGTTTTGAAGGCTTATAAATCCAACAACCGCATCTGGCGACCAGTCCTCATCTAGGATCTTCTCACATGCGAAATCGATAAATTCACTCGCGATAAGCAACTTACTTTTCGCCCCGCACTGAAGTCGATTTCGTTCATAGATCGCCTGTCCCGTTTCAGCGAAATAGGCTGTATAGGGCGTGCGTCCAGTTTGAAGTTGAGTCGTGGTTCCACGCTCTAATTCATTGGCAATGGTTTGATGAACGCGTCCTAAGCGTCTGCCAATCTCTCGGTTGGTGTGCCCGTCCTTGTGAAGCGCCTCGATTTGACCGCGCTCAAAAGCTGACAGGTGTTTATTTTTACGGTTTTGTATGGTATTCTCAAGTTGTGCCACTATAAAACTTCCTCTCATTGTTTGTCTCGTAACTTCAATGATACACGAAATTTTATAGTGGCATTTTTTTATTTGAATTTAGATGGCTAACTTGATTGTACAATTGGCCGT
>NZ_PDYW01000063.1:0-1421 GCF_002743245.1 Sporosarcina sp. P26b | reverse complement strand
TGGATCTATGTCAATATCCTGGACACAAAAATGTTAAGTCGTTGTCAGAAACGGCATCCATTCATGGATGGTCCTGTATCCAGCGAAACCAATCAAGAGAAAGCCCGCTCTTGACAGCTTTCGCTGGATACAGGAAGTACAGTCCATGGATGTCGTTCCCGAAAAAATGTGTAGGTAGGGTGAATCGAAGTCCCAATGTCTTCCTTCGATTAAGCAGCTTCCTGTCTGCACAGATCTTCTAATTGTTGCGGCGTCAAATAGTTAATCGCCCCATGGATCCGTTTCCGGTTGTACCATGATTCAATGTATTGGAAGAGGGCGAATCGTGCTGCTTCAAAATCTATATAGGTTGTTTGATAGACTTCTTCCTTCTTTAAAGTTGCATGAAAAGACTCAATGCAGGCGTTGTCATAAGGACAACCTTTTCGACTGAAAGAGTGTTCAATTTTCGCTGCTTTTACTACTTTTTCAAAGTCCTCGCTTGTGTATTGGCTACCTAAATCAGTATGCAGAATCAAGCCATCATCTGGCTGTTGCACATCAATTGCGTTCGTTAATGCTTGTAAGACAAGCTCGGTTGTCATGGACTTAGAAAAGGCATAACCTACAATTTTCTTGGTATGTAAGTCAAGGACGGAAGCTAAATAGCACC
Organism: Sporosarcina sp. P26b; assembly: GCF_002743245.1. Taxonomy (NCBI): domain Bacteria; kingdom Bacillati; phylum Bacillota; class Bacilli; order Caryophanales; family Caryophanaceae; genus Sporosarcina; species Sporosarcina sp. P26b. The sequence continues at coordinate 769 of NZ_PDYW01000063.1, read as the reverse complement.
AACCGTTTTTAAGCGTGTAGATATACGTAATATCCGCAACCCATTTCTCGTTGATTGTCGTAGTTTCAAAATCTTGTTCCAGTAAATTATCCCGTTCTTCTATTTGGCTAGCTGATGAAGCCGGACGGTATTTCTTCGTGATGATAGATCGGATTCCTTCTGTTTTCATGATGCGTTGGACACGTTTCAAGCTAACCTTGAATCCTTCCTTTTTGAGAAACTCATGGATTTTAGGCGCACCATAGCGGCCTTTACTCTCCGCATGAATGATTTTTATGCGTTCTAAAATCGCCTCGTTCTCCATTTCATACGAGGATTTCACTTTATGAAAGGATTGATAATACGTACTTCTGGGCACTTCGAGTACTTCACACAAGACTTGAACAGGATGGTTCTCCTTTTCCTGTTCGATATGGTCGATAATCTCTTGGTCGGTCATTTTTTCGCGAATATGGTCATAGCCTTTTTTAGGATTTCGACCTCCTGTTGAAGGCGAAGGTTTTCCTTCTGAATTTCTGCAATTTCAGCGGGTGTCAAACCGCCTCCATTTTCAATTGGGGAATGTGCTTTGATCCATTTATAGATGGTTACTTCAGATACACCATATTCGCGGCTGAGATCACTCACAGATGTGCCAGATCTGTAGAGTTCGACGATTGTTTGTTTGAATTCCTGGTTATAACGTTTTTGTTTCATTCCGGACACGTCCTCTCTATTTATTAGGATAGAGACTTAACTAACTTGTGTCCATACATCTATACTAGCTCCA
>NZ_PDYW01000062.1:0-1430 GCF_002743245.1 Sporosarcina sp. P26b | reverse complement strand
GGCGTAGAGCCTACAGGACATTACTGGTTGAATTTAGCATATTTCCTAGAGGACTACGGTATACCACTGGTCGTTATCAATCCGATGCATGTGAAGAAAGTTAAGGAATTAGATGATAATCTGCAAACCAAAAACGATAAGAAAGACGCTCTGACGATCGCACGGCTAATGAAAGATGGTCGTTTCTCATATCCGAAGCTTCTTCGGGATCAAGCAGCAAATATTCGTTCCTGTTTCACGCTTGAGCAAACTTTAATAGACGACCGCACCATTCTGAAAAACAGAATTCATCGATGGGTAGATAAATACTTCCCTGAGCTATTCGAGGTATTCTCAGATTTTGGAGCCATGGTTCTAGGTGTGTTGGAGACAACCCCGTTGCCTGCAGAGCTGGTCAATATGACAACAGCTGATTTAGCGGATCAATGCGCGAAAGCGAGTCAGATGAAGCAAAGGCGACCCAAAATAGCAGCTAAAGTCATTGAGGTAGCTCAGACATCCATTGGCATCACCGTGGCTCCTTGGGGAGCTAAACGAGAGATACAATGTCTCATTCGCCAATACCGTCTACTCGAGGAAGAACTTGCGATGATTGAAGAGGAAATACAATCCTTAATTGTCCAAACGGCTGATTATGAATATCTCGCTTCATTTCCGGGAATTTCCCGTAGAACTATTTCCGGTCTCTTAGCGGAGATTGGAAGTTTTACTGACTTTGAAAGTCCACGCCAATTAATTAAATTAGCGGGACTTACGTTACATGAGAATTCCTCTGGTAAACATAAGGGAATGAAGAAGATATCAAAACGAGGACGAAGACGATTACGGGCTATTTTATTCAGAGCAATGCATCCAATCCTTAGAAACAACCCTGCCTTTATGAAGCTTCATCAGTATTATACGCAACGACCTCAAAATCCCCTTCGTAAGAAGGAGTCGATGGTCGTGTTATGTAGCAAATTACTAAAGGTTCTTCATGCCATGTGTACAAAAAAGCGGAAATTTGATGGTGAGCAAATGCTTGCGGACCTTCACTGTTTACAATTAGTAGCATGAGGTTGGCATTCTGAAACTTCTATTCATGACACGGAGAAGCTGGCACCAGCGGCGTACATTAGGCCTCGAGCCTCATCGGGAGCATCTCGCCGGCCTCCAACTTATGATAGACCGAACGAAGGAATGTCAGCGCATGACGCTAAGAGATGTGGGAGGGTTCGTCATCATAAGGTACTTGGAGATCCATAGTGCATGCCATATTAAATTAACAGTTTCTGTAACTGGTAGCGCAGCGTTATCCTTTACTTACAGTATCTACAAAAGTATGTACTTTCAGGTAGACGATTCTCTTTACTAGTCATATAAATTCTTTTTGGGTCAATAGAATAATGCGACAAGCCTTGTCATCATCACCTTTTCAAGAGGGAGTCGCC
>NZ_PDYW01000060.1:0-1612 GCF_002743245.1 Sporosarcina sp. P26b | reverse complement strand
CCCATAGCTGTCAACTTAAGAATTGATAGTAAATTTATAACCCGCATCCCATGCACTATCCATGGTTTACTAGCTTGATTAAAAGGGTAAGATCTTTGTAAGCACGCTAAATAAACGACGCTCTCGTGTCGTAAAAAACTAAATTTTTTCAGTTAAATAGAAGGTGATGTATGGCAGTTCCATTGGCGGATCTGGGTTTTCTAGCAGTTTTACAAAGTAATTGGATCACTGCTTGGAAGATCACTATACATCCCTTCTTTTTTCTGTGGAAAATTCCGTATAACTTAGGTAACACTTCATTCGAGATTGTACGTACGGCAATCATCTCACTAATTTCCATCTCTTTTTCCTCCCAAATGATGTTCCTTATTTGATACGCAATGAATTGACTTATTATACACACGAGAAGAGTGGCATATAAATGACACAACCAACGTGGGTTCTTTACCAATTTAAAATGATCAATTTTTATATAAGATTTCCATACTTTGAATTGAAGTTCAACTTGCCAACGGAGCCGATACAACTGCGTCACCTGTTTTTCAGAAATTGATATAGGTAGATTCGTCATATATACCGTGATCCCTGCCAAATCACGTATTACCTGTTTGGGTTCTTTTCCTGACTTCGTCGTTCTTCTGTCAATCTTTTTTAATCTGTTTTCTATTTGCTTTTCCCCATGGGAAAAAATAATACAACGTGCAGGAAAGTGGGCCTCACCCCCAAAATACACATCCTCTAACTCTAAATACTCTCCAGGTTGTAAATTTCTACACAGCTCGACTAGATCAATTCGATGATATTGACTACTTTTTACTGGCTTTCCATTCTTATGATAAGTAGGATAGGGATTTTTGTATGCCAGATACATATCATTTCGTGTTTTTGATATAAAAAATACACCCGATTGATCCATTCTTTTAAATTGTTCAAAACTAAAATAGCCTAAATCTTGCATGCAAAGCTCGTTTTCGACTACATAAGGAAGCCTCTGACTTCCCATTTTAGCATCGTTGATATGGATGAAATCCACTTTAAGGAATGTTGATTGACCTGAAAGTAGATCGAATTCAAAATGCACCTTTGCTGACTGTTGATGTGTATTTTTAGCACGCGATTTCAAATGATCTGGCACACTCACAAATGTAGAATCCATAACGCGTATACTAGTAAATGGAAGTGTGTCTTGATTTAGTAGTGATGACAAATCCAGTTGATTCTGTACAATGACTACCTCATGAATCAATCGAAGTAAAAATTCCGCTGCTTCAGGCGTGAATTTCTTGTCAATAGCAGTTCGACTGACAGAAATGTCTTGATCCAGACTCAACTTTACACAAAGTTCTTGAAGGGAAGAGTCTAGTAAATTTCCGTGACTTTTAAAGAGGAGTGTAAGAAAATCACTAGCAGTAATTTGTCTTTTACGCTTGATAAAACCGGTTTCCTTAGCCAACGCATCCACTCTTTCAGGATGGATCAATGAAAGTAATTGTTCAAGCATGTCAAAATGATGGTTGATAGACATAAAAAGAACTCCTTTCAAAAAAGATGGTATGTATCTTTACCATCTTTTTAAGAAAAGTACACCTATTTCTTAAGTTGACAGCTATGT